>CAZPNE010000005.1:0-38489 GCA_964588255.1 uncultured Advenella sp.
ATATGGGATATTTCTTAGAAACTTTATTTGGTGGTCTGATGAGCGGCATGCTGTACGCGCTGGTCGGGCTGGGTTTTGTACTTATTTTCAAGGCATCGGGAGTATTCAACTTTGCCCAGGGCGCCATGGTGCTGGTGGCGGCCCTGTCAATGGCGCGGTTTTCAGCCTGGCTACCTGAATGGCTGGGTTTTGAAAACATGTGGCTGGCCAATATTCTGGCGTTCGTGATTAGTGCGGCGTTAATGGTCATTATTGCCTGGCTGGTAGAACGGCTGGTATTGCGTCACCTGGTGAACCAGGAGGCTACGACCTTGCTGATGGCTACCCTGGGGATTAGTTATTTTCTGGACGGATTTGGCCAGACCCTGTTCGGCAGCTCGGTTTACACCATTGATGTTGGCATGCCCAAAGATCCGGCTTTTATTCTGGATAACCTGTTCGAGGGCGGCATTCTGATCAACCTTGAAGACCTGACGGCGGCGGCGATTGCGGCAGCCCTGGTGGCAGCGCTGGCTCTTTTCTTTCAGTACACCTCTACCGGACGTGCTTTGCGGGCGGTGGCCGATGATCACCAGGCAGCACAATCCATTGGTATTCCGTTAAACCGGATCTGGGTCATTGTGTGGGTGGTGGCCGGTATTGTGGCGCTGGTCGCTGGCATTATCTGGGGTTCCAAATTTGGCGTGCAGTTTACGCTTTCCACGGCGGCATTACGGGCTTTGCCAGTGGTTATTCTGGGTGGCCTGACTTCGATTCCCGGTGCGATTATCGGTGGCCTCATTATTGGGGTGGGTGAAAAAGTATCGGAAGCTTATCTGGGTCCTTATCTGGGGGGCGGCATTGAAATCTGGTTTGCCTATGTATTGGCCCTGACGTTCCTGCTGTTCCGTCCGCAAGGTTTGTTTGGCGAAAAGATTATCGACCGCGTATAGCGGGCAAGCGTAAAGGAAGTACATCATGTTATATCGTGAAAATGGGCAGTTCAAGACAACGTACCGGGCAGATCAGCAGATTTTCCCGATCAGGCAGGATAGGGTAGTTATGTTTATCTTGCTGGCATTTGCCTTCCTGGTCGTGCCGGCAATCGCCAGCGAATATTTGCTAAGCGGGATTGTGATTCCTTTCCTGATTCTGTCATTGGCTGCTATTGGCCTGAATATTCTGGTGGGCTATTGCGGACAGATTTCCCTGGGAAGCGGTGCTTTTATGGCTGTTGGTGCTTATGCAGCCTGGAATTTTGGGGTACGGTTCCCCGAGATGCCCCTGTTATTGCAGATTTTACTTGGCGGTTTGTGCTCTACGCTGGTCGGGGTGTTGTTCGGTATTCCCAGTTTGCGGATCCGGGGCCTGTATCTGGCCGTGGCCACGCTGGCCGCCCAGTTTTTTGTCGACTGGACATTCTTGCGGATTCCGTTTTTTACGAATTATTCATCTTCAGGCAGCGTTTCGGTGCCACCCCTGACATTTCTGGGCATGGATGTGCAAACCCCGGTGCAGAAATATTTGTTTATTCTGCTGCTGGTCGCCATTATTGCCTTGATGGCCAAGAATCTGGTGCGTAGTGCCATTGGCCGTGAGTGGATGGCAATCCGCGATATGGATGTGGCTGCATCGGTGATTGGTATCCGGCCCATGTATGCAAAGCTTACCGCTTTTGCCGTCAGCTCCTTCATTGTGGGGGTGGCGGGTGTGTTGTGGGGTTATATGCATCTGGGGTCATGGGAGCCCCTGGCATTCGACCTTAATCGTTCTTTTCAGCTTTTGTTTATGGTTATTATTGGCGGTTTGGGTTCCATTGTGGGCAGTTTCTATGGCGCCGCCTTTATTGTTCTGGTTCCCATTTTGCTGAACCGGATTCCCGCCATGATGGGCATACCTATTGGGGTAGATACCGCCGCTCATATAGAGCATATGGTATTTGGCGCCCTGATTGTGTTTTTCCTGATTGTGGAACCGCATGGCCTGGCACGGTTATGGAGTATTGCCAAAGAAAAGTTGCGGATCTGGCCATTCCCTCATTAATTCAGTTCAGGCTTCAATAACGTAGTATTTTTATAAAAAACAAAGTGCATCAATTTCTTCGGAGGAGACCGATATGAAATTTAAGTTTAAAACGATGGCGGCAGCCCTGGCAATCACGGGTGTTTTGGGCACAATTCCTTTACAGGTACAGGCTGCGGATGAACAGTTTGTTCCCTTGTTTACTTATCGAACAGGCTCATTTGCCCCACTGGGTATCCCATGGGCAGATGGAAAAATTGATTACCTTAAATTGATCAATGAACGTGATGGCGGGGTTAATGGTGTCAAGATCGCCTTTGAAGAATGCGAAACGGCCTATGCCACCGATCGTGGTGTTGAATGCTATGAGCGCCTGAAAAATGCCAAGGGCGGGGCTTCCGGTTTTGACCCGCAATCTACGGGCATTACCTTTGCGGTGTCCGACAAGGCACCGGTTGACAAGGTGGCGATTGAAACGGTGGGTTATGGTCTGTCACAATCGGCCGATGGCTCCGTATTTAAATGGAACTTTCCATTATTGGGCACTTATTGGACCGCCGCCGATGTGATGATTCAGGACATCGCAAAAAAACTGGGGGGTGAAGACAAACTGAAAGGCAAGAAAATTGCCCTGGTTTATCACGATTCTCCTTACGGCAAAGAGCCAATTCCCCTGTTGAAAGCCCGTGCCGAGGCCAATGGCTTTGAGCTGCAGCTGTATCCGGTAACCGCCCCAGGCGTGGAACAAAAGTCTACCTGGCTGCAGATTCGCCAGAAACGTCCTGATTTTGTGCTGCTCTGGAGTGCTGGAATTATGACACCTACGTCGATTCGTGAAGCGCAGTCAACCGGTTATGCCCGTGACAAAATCTACGCCATCTGGTGGGCAGGTTCCGAAGGCGATGTGAAAGATCTTGGGCAGGTTGCCAAGGGCTATAACGCGATTACGATTCACAATACCGGTGAAAGCAAGGGCAAGATTTACGATGACCTGAAAACCTATCTATACGATAAAGGTCTGGAATCGGGTAAAGACACGAAGGGAACCCTTGCTTATAACCGCGGATTGGTCATTTCCATGTTGCAGGTGGAAGCCATACGTGCCGCTCAGGAAAAATTTGGTAAAGGCCAGCATATGACGCCCGAACAGGTGCGCTGGGGCTTTGAAAACCTGAACCTGACCGAAGACAGGTTGAAGGAAATCGGCTTTGACCAGATGCTCCGTCCGGTGAAAACCGCTTGTGCAAACCATATGGGCGATGACTGGGCACGTATTGTTCAATGGGATGGCAACAAATTCAATGTTGTTTCCGATTGGTATCAGTCAAACAAACAGTTTGTCGAGCCGTTGGTTAAGTCAGAGGCGGATAAATATGCCAAAGAGAAAAAAATCACACCACGTGATTGTGCCGCAGAGTCGTAAGTAAATTGTAGTGCCCGGGAAACTGTATTCCCTGTGTCCGCATTGTGCATATACGGTCACAGGGGAGTGTGAGTACAGTTTCCCACCTGAACTCAGGAAATCTGTATGGAAACGAAACAAGAGGCACCAAAGGCCTTATTAGATGTGAATGGAATCGAGGTTATTTACAACCACGTGATCCTGGTATTGCGTGGGGTATCGCTGGTGGTGCCCGAAGGCAAGATTGTTGCCTTGCTGGGGGCTAACGGCGCGGGTAAAACCACCACCTTGCGAGCCATTTCCAATTTACTCAAGAGTGAGCGGGGGGATGTCACCAAGGGCAATATTCATTACCGGGGTGAGCGGGTGGATAGCCTTACACCTGCGGATCTGGTTAAGCGGGGGGTAATTCAGGTCATGGAGGGACGGCATTGTTTCGGACACCTGAGCATCGAGGAAAACCTGTTGACCGGTGCTTACACCCGAACCAGCAGCAAGGGTGAAATTGCCGCTTCGCTGGATATGGTGTACCAGTATTTTCCCCGCCTCAAGCAACGCCGCACCAGCCAGGCCGGTTATACCTCGGGGGGCGAGCAGCAAATGGCCGCCATTGGCCGCGCCCTGATGGCTGATCCCAATATGATCCTTCTGGATGAACCTTCCATGGGGCTGGCACCGCAAATCGTTGAAGAAATTTTTGAGATCGTGCGTGACCTGAATACCCGGGAAGGCGTCAGCTTCCTGCTGGCGGAACAAAATACCAATATTGCCCTTCGTTATGCCGATTATGGTTATATCCTGGAAAGTGGCCGCGTCATGATGGATGGCAAGGCCGATGAGCTGGCCAACAATGAGGATGTCAAAGAGTTCTATCTGGGCATTGAAAGTGGCGATCGCAAGAGTTTTAGGGATACCAAGTTTTATCGTCGCCGCAAGCGTTGGCTGGCCTAGGAGCTATGATGAGTGAATATTTTGATGTGTTGGAGCATCGTGATGCCGATGTCCGTGAGCAGGCCCTGTTTACCGCCTTGCCACAGGCACTGCAAGCCGCGGTGGAACGGGCCCCTGCCATTGCCGATCAGTTGCGGGGCATTGAAGTGGGTGGGGTGCATAACCGGGTTGCCTTGGCCGGTTTACCGGTGATTCGCAAATCAGAGCTGCTAGAGCGGCAATTAGAGGGACGCGCTGGCATGTTGGGTGTACCCAAACAGCCGGGCGATGAAATAAATCGTGTTTTTGGTGGTTTTTCCACGATTGGATGGGGGCAGGCGCTGCGGGTTTTTGCTTCGCCTGGGACAATTTTTGAACCGGAAAGCGCGCGCGGTGATTACTGGCGTTTTGGACGTGCCCTGTTTGCGTCCGGTTTTCGTCAGGGCATGCTGGTTTACAACTGTTTTTCGTATCACTTTACGCCAGCCGGTTCCATGTTTGAAACCGGTGCCCATGCCTTGGGCTGTACGGTGTTTCCCGGCGGGATCGGGCAAACCGAGATGCAGGTACAAAACATTCGTGACCTGGCGCCCGATGGCTATACCGGTACCCCCAGCTTCTTGCGCCTGATCCTGGAAAAGGCCGATGCCATGGGGGTTGCGCTGCCGTCATTGAAGCGTGCCCTGTTTTCCGCCGAGGCGTTTCCACCGTCCTTGCAGAAATGGTTTGCCGAGCGGGGCATTGAAGGTTACCAGGCTTATGGTACTGCCGATCTGGGGCTGATTGCCTACGAGACACCGGCGCGTGACGGCTTAGTGGTGGCTGAGGATATTATTCTGGAAATCGTGCGACCCGGTACTAATGAGCCGGTACCCGATGGCGAAGTGGGCGAAGTGGTGGTGACCACGCTTAATCCCGATTATCCGCTGGTGCGTTTTGGTACCGGAGACTTATCGGCCATTATTGCCGGCCCGTCGGCCTGTGGGCGTACCAACAAGCGTATCAAGGGCTGGATGGGCCGGGCCGATCAGACCACCAAGGTGCGGGGCATGTTTGTTCATCCGAAACAGGTGGCGCTGGTTGCCAACCGTTTTACCCAGATCCAGCGGGCGCGATTGGTGATTAGCGGGGCAGTGGGGCATGACCAGATGAGCCTTTGGGTTGAAGTGGCACCGGGTGCGGTGTCGGACGATCTCAGGCAGTCATTGGTGGATGCCGTGAGGGATGTTACCAAGTTGCGGGCGGAAATCGTGTTTGAGCAGCCTGGCCAGTTGCCTAATGACGGCAAAGTCATTGATGATGTCAGGTCATATGAGTAACCGCTAATGTTGCCTGAAACCGGCATTACAGGAGATGATGCCGGTTTTGCCATCCCAAAAGGGCAGGCGTGCCGGTTACGTAGGGGAGACTGTTAATTAACGATAACCGGATTGACAGTTGTCGTTCGGTGTGGGAGTATTACGAGATAAAATGTTACATAGACGATTATTTCGCCTGATGCCTTCAAAAAATCTCCGTTTCCCAAGTTCGTCACCCCAAGGGCTGTAATCATGCCACGTATCGTTATGCTTTGGCTGGTTACTGTTATGCTTGCGGGCTGTGCTAACGCACCGTCCGTTTATGCGTTCGGATCATACTTTCCTTCCTGGTTGCTTTGCGCCTTTGTTGGTATTATTGGGGCGGTTCTGGTACGTGTGGTTTTTATTCGCCTGCAACTTGATGATGCCTTGCCGCTTCGCCTTCTGGTCTACCTGTGTGTAGCACTCATCATTGCCATTGCCACCTCGATGGCCTTCTTCTCTACCTGATCCATGAGTCACCCCATTTCCCCCAACAAGCATAAAGCGGTGGCCCGATTGGTTGCTGCCATCATTATCGTGGCTGCCGTTGCACTGGTCCTGTTTTTTCAATGGAAAAATAGCCCTTTGTCGGAAGATGCCATGTTGCAGGCCGATGTTGTACATATCAGTACACCTGTTCCGGGCCGGGTTGAGCAGTTCCACGTTGTTGAAAACGGTAAGGTAAAGCGCGGCGAGCTTCTGTTTACCCTGGACCCAACGGTTTACCGTCTGCGCGTTGAACAGGCCGAAGCCGAACTTAAGTCGGCCATGGCGGCCCGGGATGCGAAACGGCGGCAGATTGAAGCCGAACGTGCCAACCTTACCGTTGCCAACGAGCAGGTGGAACGTGCACTTTCAAACCTGAGCCTTACCGAAAAAACACTGGAAAGACTGATTCCCCTGAACAAGAAGGGTTTTGTGACCACTCAGCAGGTTGATGACGCCAGAACCCTGCACCGCGATGCCCAGGTCAGTCTCAGGCAGGCACAAGCCCAGGTCCGGGCGGCAGAAAGCCTGGTTGGGAACCTTGAGGCGGCCGATGCCCTGGTTCAGGTCAGCCAAAGTGCCCTGGCCATTGCCCAGCGTGCGCTGGCCGATACGCAAGTGCGTGCCCCCCATGACGGGCTGGTGGTAGGGTTGTCGGTGTCAGCGGGTGAGTACGTGGCACCCGATCAGTCCCTGTTCACCCTGATTAATACCGAACAATGGTATGCCACCGCTTTCTTTCGCGAAACCGAGCTGATGGAGCTCAAGCCCAATGCCTGTGCGCTGGTTTATGCGCTTGCTGATCCCTCTGTCAAGATTAAGGGAAGGGTAGACAGCATAGGCTGGGGCGTGAGCGCTATTGATATGATTGATTTGCCCCGCACCCTGCCTATCGTGCAAAAATCCCTGAACTGGGTGCGGGTAGCGCAGCGCTTTCCGGTTCGGGTGCGCCTGGAAGATGCACCTGAAAACCTGTTGCGCGTTGGCGCATCGGCTGTTGTGGTGATCAAAAAACATGACGACGACTGCTAATCGCTTTTTGTCTGTTGTCCTGCATACCGCACGCAATGATCTGCGTCCCTTTGACGGGCGCCTAGCCATGGCCTGGCGGGTTGCTGCCCAATGCGCGCTGGCGGCCTTTGTGTTCATGACTTACGGCATCCCGTTGGCGGCAATCGGGTGCTACCTGATCCTCTTCTTGATGAAACCCGATAGCGCCGAAAATACCTTAATGGCGATTGGTTTGACGATTTTGGTGGCACTGGTGGTGGTCATGCTGCTTTATCTGGTTCGCTGGACGATTGATGACCCCATGTTGCGTCTGGTGGTGATTGCCGTCGGTTCTTTTACTTTTCTGTATCTGGGTGCTGCCAGCCAGTTGGGGGAGATTGGCAGTGTGCTTGCCCTGGTTGTGGGTTTTGCCATGACCTTGCTGGGCGATGTTCCTTTTGGCGAGGCTGCCACGCGCGCGTTGCTTTATGCCTGGTTGATGACGGTGGCTCCCATGGGCATTATTGTGGGCTTCAACCTGTTTCTGGGTCGCTCGGCGGTACGCTTGTTGAAATCAGAGTTGGTGCAAAGGCTTGAAATGGCGGGGCGGGTGCTTGAGCAGGCAACGGCGGTTGATGATTTGCATGCGCTGCTGCACGAAGGCAATGAAGCCCTGAAAAAGCGTGCGGGGAATATCAAACTGTTGCATTTGGTCTCTACCGCTCAAAACCGTTATTTGAATGTTGCGATTGATGAATCCTATCGCCTGATGCTTGCCGTTACAACGCTGGCTGGCCGCCTGCCTGAACAGCAACGCGCCGAACTGGCGGCACAATGTCGTCTGACCGCCCGGGCGGTGGCAGAAGGTTGTCCGCCCAATGCCTCTTCTGAAAACATCAACACGTATGGAGCGGGCCCTGCCGAAGCAGCCAGACAGGCGCTTGATACGTTGCTGGGCCGTTGCGCCATGCCGGCCTTGCCGGCCGGTAAAGCGTCTTTCTTCTTCAAAGATGCGCTCACCAATCCGAAGTATGTGCGATTCGCCCTTAAAACCACAGCGGCCGCCCTTATCAGTTATCTGGTTTATGAAGCGATCGACTGGCAAGGTATCCATACAGCCATGATCACCTGTTATGTCGCTGCGCTGGGAACCACCGCCGAAACGGTACACAAACTCATGCTGCGTATCATTGGCTGCTTAATTGGTGCTGCCATGGGCGTGGCTTCCATCCTGTTTCTGATTCCCCACATGACCGGTATCGGCTCATTAATGGCGCTGGTATTTGCCGGTATCCTGGTGGCCGGGTGGGTATCAGCGGGCAGCGAGCGGATTGCGTATGCGGGTATTCAAATCGGCCTGGCATTTTTGCTGACTGTTTTGCAGGGCTTTGGCCCTGATATTCAGATGTCTGCCGCCTCTGATCGCGTGGTGGGTATTTTGCTGGGCAATCTGGTGATGTATCTGGTTTTTACCCGGATTTGGCCGCTTGGCATCGCATCGACGGTGAATGACACGCTAAACGATGCCCTGGACGGGCTCACGCAAATTCTGGATTCAAGTCACACGCAACCCGTCACTATGGATGCGATCTCCAACGTGGTTGCTACCTTGCATCAGGCCCGGGAAGCACTTGGTCTGTCACTGTTCGAGCCACGAAATTTACGGCTGGATGATGAGACCATTTCGCGCCTGAAAGACTTGATTGTGCGTGCAGAGGCCTTGTGTTCCGTGGTGGCTTTCAAGTCAGCAGGTCCTCTTGCCATTGCAAGTGCCCTGAATGAGATTGACCAAATGAAGCAATTACTAAGCAAGAGTCAAGGATGATTAAACAGGCATTTTTTCCTGCCCGATTTAATCCCGCCTTAAGGCAGCCGCGTCTTGTTTTGGCAATGTGTGTGGTTTTGTCCGGTTGTGCCAGCGATGCCCTGATGCTGGCGCCGGCTTCGCCCGATAAGCCATGGAAGCCGTCTGCGCAAGATCCGGTTGTTTCTGCGACGACATCTGGCAGCCCCGAGGTGCCGTCGGGTTTTGGTGTGCCTGCCTTGCCCGAGGTGTCCGTGTTGCCTGCTGCACCGGCCATTGACAGCAAACAGGCCTATGGTTTGCCCGAGCTGATAGATATTGCCCAGCGGGAAAATCCCGATACACGCCTGGCCTGGAACCGGGCAAGGCAAGCCGCCCTGGCGGTTGGGATGGTAGAGGCGACTTTCTTGCCGCAATTGTCCGCCAATGTGATTGGCGGCTGGCAAAAGACGCATACGCCGCTTCCTTTGCTGCCTGGTAATCGAAGTATTAATACCGAGTTGCATGGGGTGGTGCCGGCGCTGGCGCTTGAATGGCTGATTTTTGATTTCGGGCAACGTAGTGCGCTTGCCGAAGGTGCCCGGCAGGCTTCGTTTGCGGCCAATGTCCTGTTTAATGGCATGCATCAGAAAATTATTCATGAGGTGACGCACGCTTATTATCAGTATGGCGGGGCGAATGCGCAAATACTGGTGGCCGATCAGGCCCTGAAAAATGCGCGCCAGATTGCCAATGCAGTTGAAGCGCGTCGCAAGGCCGGCCTTGCCACCGTGCTGGAAACGGCCCAGGCCAACCAGCAAGTGGCCCAGGCAAAGTTGCGACAGGTGACGGCGCAAGGCAATCAACAAATTGCTTATCAGGCTCTTCTGGCTGCAGCGGGTCTGCCGGCAAACTTGCGTATCAAGGTTGGCGCACCACCAAAAAATACACTACCCGATACCAACACGATGTTAACGGATGAGGCCATACGGCTGGCCATTTCCCGGCGTCCTGATGTGCTGGCCAGTTATGCCGCCATGAAAGCCAGTGCGCAGGGGATCACCGCTGCCGAGGCCGAGTTCCTGCCGAAAGTGTACCTGGGGGCTGTGGCTGCCCGCAACCGTACCAATTTTGATGTGCGCGGTTTACCTGGCCTGCAACAGCAAACCAGTTCAAGCAATGTCATACTGGGCGTAACAATCCCGATATTTGATGGCGGGCTTCGTTCGGCCCGCTTGCGGGATGCGCGCATTCAGGCAGACAAGGCTTCTGATGTTTTCCAGCAATCCCGGCAGGCTGCCATGCGGGAAATCATTGCGGCGTCCAATATGCTGCGTACGGCATTGGCTAGCCATCAGGCGGCTTCCGAGCTGGTCAGGACCGCGAAGACAACTTACGATGGCGCGCTTGAAGCCTATCGCCAGGGATTAGGTACCCTGACGGCAGTTACCATTGCCGATACGGCACTGCTGGATGCACAACAAGCCCGTATGGATGCAAGGACTGCCTCTCAGGTGGCGGCAGCCAACCTGGCTTTTGTGACGGGGAATATGACTGCGGCACGCGAAAGCTGGATTGAATCGGGTATGTGAAAAGGCCCTGGTTTAGTGTTCGCATATGTGCAATGGGATGCCTCCTTGGTTGCCTGGATTGGCCAAGCAAGGGGGCATCTGTTATAATGGCCTCTTGGTACCGATGGGTGCCAATCATCAAGTTGCTTTATTTGCAACTGTCTCAAGGTTATTTTTTTTAAGTGTGAAGTAAATATTAATATTTTCAGCTTAAATATTTACGGTAACACTTATTTTAAGTGTAAATCAAATATCAATATTTAAAGACGCACTTAAAAAACAGCCTTTCCTTAAGACGAAAATAATTATTAAAAAACACACACGCGGGCTCGCACCGCGTGTTTTCGTCGTTCATCATTACATGGAGTTTTATTTTGGCTAAAACAAAAATTGCTATTTTAGGTGCAGGTCCCAGTGGTTTGGCGCAATTGCGTGCTTTCGAGGCTTTACGTAAAGCCGGTGTTGCGGATCTTCCTGAAATTGTCTGTTACGAAAAACAAAATGATATTGGTGGCATGTGGAATTACACATGGCGCACCGGCCTGGATAAAAACGGTGAACCCGTGCATGGCAGTATGTACCGCTATTTATGGTCTAACGGCCCCAAAGAGTGCCTGGAGTTTGCAGACTATGGTTTTGATCAGCACTTCAATCAGCCACTTCCTTCATACCCGCCACGTGAAGTCCTTAAAGATTACATCATGGGACGCATTGACAAGCGGGCCATTTTTAATTATATCCGTTTCGAGTGCCCGGTTCGCTGGGTGACTTTCAGTGAGGAAACCGGTCTGTTTACGGTTACTGTGATGAACCATAAAACCGGTGAACAGGAAACCGAAGAATTCGATTACGTGGTTGTGGCCACCGGTCACTTTTCTACGCCCAATATGCCTTACTACCAGGGCATGGAGCAATATCCGGGGCGAGTCTTGCATGCGCATGATTTTCGTGATGCACTGGAATTTTCAGGGCAGGATGTATTGCTGGTGGGGGGGAGTTATTCTGCTGAAGATATTGGCTCCCAATGCTATAAATATGGTGCGAAATCTGTAACGATAAGCCAGCGCAGCGGTTCGTTTGGTTATGCCTGGCCCGAGAATGTGAGTGAAAAACCGGGTCTTGATCATATTGAAGGTAATGTGGTTCACTTTACCGACGGCAGTTCGCAGGCTTTTGATGCCATTATTATGTGTACGGGTTATCAGTTCCATTTTCCATTCCTGCCTGATGATCTGCGTCTGGATACGCATAATTGCCTGTACCCCGATAATCTTTATAAAGGCATTTTTTTCCAAAGCAATCCCAAGCTGATTTATCTGGGCATGCAAGATCAATGGTTTACGTTTAATATGTTTGATGTCCAAGCCTGGTATGCCCGTGACGTGATCATGGGTAAAATCCAATTGCCTGACGAGGCAGGTCGCCGTAAAGACATGGATGCCTGGCAGCACCGTCACGGGCAGTTGGGCAGTGATGACGAATGTATTGATTTTCAGGCCGGTTATATTGATGATCTGGTTGGCGCTACAGACTATCCCGAGTTTCCTGTGAGCCAGCAGGCCGATCTGTTCAAGCAATGGCAGGAAGATAAAAAAGCCGATATTATGGGTTTTCGCAATAAAGTTTATCGTTCAACCATTACCGGGACAATGGGGGCCAGGCTCCCAAAACCTTGGCTGGAAATCAAGGATGATTCCCTTGAGGGTTTCATGTCTTTGAAGTTTGAAGAAGTAGTCTGATTGATGCGTTCATGATAATGACGACGGTTTTGCCAGAATACGCTAGGCGTATGCGGAAAAACCGCCAATTCCCGGGGATGTGTTTCCGGGAATTTTGCAGGTAGCAAAAAATAAGGTTGGTCATGGCCAACCTTATTTTTTTCAGGCCTTTTCTTTGGCCTGTTTCCTGATTTTGGTCTTGATGCGGTTTTGTTTCAGGCTTGAAAGATGCTCAACAAAAACCTTGCCCATTAAATGGTCCAGTTCATGCTGCACACAGACGGCCAGCAGCCCATCGGCGTGAAAAGTGTATTCCTCGCCTTTTTCATTCAGTGCTTTCACCTTGACTTCGGCCGAACGCTCCACCTTGTCATAAATGCCGGGTACAGAAAGGCAACCTTCCTCATAAACCTGGGTGTCATCACTTTTCCAGATAATTTCCGGGTTGATCAGGACGCGAAGTTCGTTGCCTTCTTCAGAGATATCAATCACCACAACGCGTTCATGAACGTCAACCTGGGTGGCGGCCAGGCCAACACCGGGGGCGTCATACATGGTTTCGGCCATGTCCTTGACGAGCTGGCGAATCCGGTCGTCCACCTGTTCAACAGGTTTGGCCACTTTGTGCAAACGTGGGTCGGGATAATGAAGAATAGGTAGTAATGCCATAAAATAAAATGCTTGTTCAAGTAAAAGACGCGTTTACCGGTTTGTAAAAATACTTGCCGGTATAAGGAGTTAGAGGCGTCAAAAGGTATTTGGTTCAGCCAAACGTGAGTGGACAGGAGCCCGGCACGTTAGTAATAACGATATTATAGGCAATTTTTGCGGGCTGATATAACAGCCGTGCTTTAAGTGGTGGATTTCTCCATGAGGGAAAGGGCGGGAAAAAGTACCTTGTGACGGCCGGGCAGACTAAATTATCCGTTTTGCCGTTTCTCCTCAGTAAATAGTGGCACACTGTGGTATTTCAGATTGGTGCGCGGGTGCCGGCCTTTTGGTCGCGGCGGCACGGTAAGATAATGCTTATTTCATCCTTGTTTTTCAAATGTCTTTTATGAGCTCCCAAGAAGAATTGCAGGCCTGGCTAAGGCTTACGCTTGAGCCGGGCGTGGGTCCGGTAACGGCGCGTCAGTTGCTGGCAGTGTTTGGTTTGCCAGACCAGGTGTTTGCCGCTTCGGTTGGCCAGCTCATGAAATACCTGCCACAAAAACTGGCTTTGCAACTGGCCACAGCGCCGGAACCCGCCATTCAGGAATTAAGCAACAAAACTTTTGAGTGGCTGGCCCGGCCCGGTCATTATATTGTAACGCTGGCCGACCCTTTATATCCCAAAGCCCTGTTTGATACCCATGACCCGCCCATCTTGTTATATGTGGATGGCCGTCCCGAGGTATTGGCCATGCCCGCCATTGCCATGGTGGGGGCCCGTAATGCTACCTTGGGAGGTAGTGACAATGCCCGTGCCTTTGCCAAATACCTGGCCGGGCAGGGCTGGTGCGTGGTAAGCGGGCTTGCCCATGGGATAGACGCCGCCGCCCACGAAGGCGCCCTTGCGGCCCCGGCAGGCACCGGCAGCACGATTGCCGTGATGGGTACCGGCATCAACCGCCTGTACCCGGCCGCCAACAAGAGCCTGGCCCTGCGCATTCGCGAACAGGGGGCGCTGGTTTCAGAACTGCCACTGGATACACCTGCCGTGGTGCATCAGTTTCCGCGTCGCAACCGGATTGTGGCGGGTTTGTCCAAAGGGGTGCTGGTGGTGGAAGCGGCCAAACAAAGCGGTTCACTCATTACCGCCCGTTTGGCCGGGGAAATGGGTCGTGAGGTTTTTGCCATTCCGGGTTCAATTCATTCCCCTTTGTCACGAGGCTGCCATGCCCTGATTCGTCAGGGTGCAAAACTGGTGGAAACGGCCAAGGATATTCAGGAAGAATTAACGGGTGTCCCAGGAAATAATGTGAACGTTGGCCTGATAGGCGCGCAGAAGGCGGGTGGGCAATCCCGGCCTATACCTGCTGAAGATTTTACGCCCAGTCCCGAACAGTGTCGTTTGCTGGAGCGGATGGGGTTTGAGCCCCTCAGCCTGGATGCTCTGGTTAACGACTTGCAGATTGATGTGTCTCAAGCAACTGGCCTGTTGTTGACGTTGGAGCTGGCGTCTTATATTGTGCGTTTGAATGATGGGCGATATCAGCGTGTACGCTAGGCAGTTCAGATTATAATCAAAGCTTGAAAAAGCCGTTGATGGCACTGAATTATTATTTTTAAAATCAGCAATCAAAAGAAAGGGAGACAGTCATGGCATTGCCAGGAAAAGTGAAAATTGTAGAAGTAGGCCCACGGGACGGTTTGCAAAATGAGAAAGAATTCGTACCTACCGATATTAAGGTGGCACTGGTAAACCAGCTTAGCGATGCCGGTTTTCTGAATATAGAGGCGACTTCATTCGTGTCACCCAAATGGGTACCGCAAATGGCCGACGGTGCCCAGGTGATGGAAGCCATCCAGCGCCGTGAAGGGACTATTTATTCGGTGCTAACGCCCAATATGCGCGGTTTCGAAGGTGCCGTGGCGGCCAAGGCCGATGAAGTGGTTATTTTTGGCGCGGCCAGCGAGGCTTTTTCACAAAAAAATATCAATTGCTCTATTGATGAATCCATTGACCGTTTCGAGCCTGTAGCCCAAGCGGCCAAAGAAGCGGGTATCCGCTTGCGTGGCAGTATTAGCTGTGCGCTGGGTTGCCCCTATCAGGGAGATGTCCCTGTTGAATCGGTGGTGCACGTGGCCCAACGCATGATTGCCCTGGGCTGTGATGAAATTGATGTCGCCGATACGATTGGCGTGGCAACGGCTACCCAGGTTTACCGGGTCATGTCGGCGGTTACCGAAAAGGTTGATCCGCGCCAGGTTTCCGGGCATTTTCATGATACCTACGGGCAGGCGCTCGCTAATATATATGCTTCTTTGCAGGCCGGTATTTCAATTTTCCATTCATCGGTAGCCGGATTGGGTGGCTGCCCTTATGCCAAGGGCGCAACCGGCAATGTGGCGACTGAAGATGTCCTGTATATGTTGCATGGCATGGGCATTGAAACCGGTATAGACCTGGATGCCGTGATTACCACCGGGCAGTGGATTTCCGATTACCTGCAACGTCCCAATGCCAGCCGTGCGGGCAAGGCCCTGGTCAATAAACGGGCTGCCGTTTGTGCCTGATATTTTCTAACGCGGGTCAAAGTGGGTGGTGATATCCAGGATATCCTCGTCCACCATTGCCCGTCGGCAGGCTTCCTCGGAAATTTCATGACCTTCGGCGATCGTCATGTGGGCAGGTAGTTCAATGTGCACTTCCACTAAAATCATATCGCCCATTTTGCGGGTTTTAAGGTCATGTATGCCTAACAGTCCAGGAGTGCTTGCCAGTTTGTCGTGAATGCGCTGGTAGGTTTCGGCATCAACCGAGCGGTCTGTCAGGTCATTCAGGGTAGACCACATGAATTTAAGTCCCATGCGGGAAACCATCAGGCCCACGATAAGGGCGGCGATCGGGTCAGCCCAGGTAAGGCCAGCCATATTGGCCAGAATCCCGATAGCTACAATCAAGGATGAAGCGGCATCCGAACGGGAATGCCAGGCATTGGCCACCAACATGGAAGAACGTACTTTCTCGGCCTGTTTGAGCAAGTATCTGAAGAGTAGCTCTTTGCCGATCAGCGTGGCGATGGCAATAATCAGGGCCGAGTAGTGCACGGTTGCAATCGGCTGTCCACTTTGCACGCTCTGGGCTGCGGCCCAGATCATTTCAACACCTACCAGCAATAATAAAATACCAATGCCCAGTGCGGCCAGGGTTTCAAAACGCTGGTGCCCATACTGGTGGCTGTCATCAGGTCCTTTATTGGCATGTTTGCTGGCAAACAGCACCGCAAAATCCGACACCAGGTCGGACAGGGTGTGGACGGCATCGGCAATTAAGGCTTGTGACTGGGCGATAATGCCAATAATAATTTGCAAAACCGCCAGGCTGAAGTTAACGGCCACACTGACCCAGGTGCTAATGCGGGCAACCCGGACACGCTCATTGTTTTGTGCCAGGGTGGCTCCCGGTTTTTTTGCAGTGTGGTGGTGGCTGGATGCGTCCAGGTTATTGGGGTCGGAATGAGGTAATTGACTCATAATTATGGACAGTATCGAAAGAAATGATGATTGCCGTTACTTTAACTGAATCCTCGTGAGATAAGCGGGACTTGCCGGGATTTACGGCATGTGGTGAGTTAAAATCGTTATCATTCAGGATTATTTGCAGGAAGATAAGGAATTATGCGAGTCGTATTTGCCGGTACCCCCGAGTTTGCCCGCCTGGCCTATGAGGCGATTATTAAAGCCGGACATGACGTCCCATTGGTGTTGACCCAGCCCGACCGCCCCTCTGGCAGGGGGCTGAAATTAACGCCCAGCCCGGTTAAGCAGGAAGCCTTGGCGCAAGGGGTGCAAGTATTGCAACCCCAAAGCCTGCGGCTTGATGGCAAGTATCCTGACGAAGCCTGTCAAGCGCAACAGGTATTGCAGGCACTGGCCCCCGATGTGATGGTGGTGGCCGCTTATGGTTTAATTTTACCCCAGTGGGTGCTTGATTTACCCAAGTATGGTTGCCTGAATATTCATGCCAGCCTGTTGCCGCGCTGGCGCGGGGCGGCGCCCATTCAGCGGGCTATAGAGGCCGGTGATGCGCAAACCGGGGTGGCGATTATGCAAATGGATATTGGGCTGGATACCGGTGATGTACTGCTTGAAAAAAGAATTGATATTACCGACCAGACCGCTGCCGTGTTGCATGACCAGCTGGCTGCCTTGGGTGCCGAATGCATTACCGCGGTATTGGGCAAGCTGGGTACGGGTGAACTCAAGGCTGTGCCCCAGCCCGAAGAAGGGGTGACTTACGCGGCCAAACTGGAAAAGTCCGAAGCCCCGATTGATATTAATCAGGATGCTCCAACCATTGCCCGCCGCATTCGTGCCTTTAATCCGGTGCCAGGGGCAACTTTGCAATTGCCAGGCCTGAAAGACCCGGTCAAGGTGTGGCAGGCGGTGGCCTTGGATGAAAATACCGGCGCAGCACCAGGCAGCGTGTTACGGGCCACGGCCGACGGGGTGGATATTGCCACCGGGAAGGGCGTATTGCGTTTGCTTGAATTGCAAAAGGCCGGTGGCAAGCGACAGCCGGTCGCGGTTTTTGTAACGGGATGGAAACCTTGAATCGTTGTAAAACAGGGGTTTTGTTTTCAAAATACCTGATGACCGGGGTGCTGAATACCCTGATTCACTGGGGTGTTTTTTTCCTGGTGTACCGTGTTTTCAGTACCAGCCAGGCTACGGGCAATTTTGTGGCTTTTTGCGTTGCCGTAACCTTCAGTTTTTTTGCCAATGCCAAGTTTACGTTCAAGTCCAATGCCAGTTTAAGGCGTTATTTATTGTTTGTGTTATTCATGGGTGCGCTTTCCATTCTGGTGGGATGGGGCGCCGATACCTTGGGTGCCTTGCCCATTATCACGCTGGTGTTTTTTTCGGGTATCAGTCTGGTGCTTGGGTTTATTTACGCAAGATATATTGTGTTCAGGCCCTAGGCATTCCCACGCGGAGCATGGGAATGAGTCTGAATCTTCGTTCCCACGCTCCCGCGTGGTAACAAGGATTCCTTGGCGATCAAGTTAACGCATTCACGATATCCGCTGGTGAGGTGAACAGGAAGTTTGGCTGTTCCTGTTGCAGGGCATCATGGCTGTTATAGCCCCAGGTGACGGAACCAATCATGACGTTGGCTTTGTGGGATGCTTCAATATCACGTAGCTCATCACCAATCAGCAGGCATTCAGCTGGGGACAGTTTGTGTTTATCAAGCAATTTGCCCAGCTTGGCCGGTTTGCCGAAAAGATCGGTGCCGCACAGGAACTCATGAAAGTAATCCACATTCGTTTTAAGAATCTGGCGTACATTAATTTCACTGTTTGAGCTCAGGATTGCCATTTTGTATCCCTTGGCATGCAACTGTTGCAACGCTTCGGGAATACCGCCAAACAGTTCAATATCGGGTGATGCGTCCTGCATGCGCTGGCGGAATTCCATCAGGATAGCGGGCGCTTTCCAGAAAGGAATTTGCAGCACTTGCAAAATCTCGCCGGCTTCCATACTGCGCAAGCGGGCCTTTTCTTCAGCGGAAGGATCACGGAAATTATATTTTTGTGCGACACTGCTTAAGATTTCATCGAACCAGGGCAGGGTATTGGCCAGGGTGCCATCGAAATCAAAAGCAATGATTTTGGGAAATACGCTCATTACTTGACGTCTGCCCACAAATCGTATTCATCGGCATCGGTCACAAGCGCACGGACGAGATCACCGGGTTTGAGTGGTGTATCGCTGCTTAAATAAACACAGCCGTCAATTTCGGGGGCGTCGGCGCTGGAGCGGCCAATCGCATCGCCATCTTCGTCGATTTCATCAACCAGGACGCTAATTTCCTTGCCGATTTTGGTTTGCAGGCGAGCAGCTGAAATAGCCTGCTGGTGCGCCATGAAGCGTTCCCAACGATCCTGTTTGACATCATCAGGAACCGGGTCGGTCAATTCGTTGGCGGGTGCGCCTTCTACCGGTGAGTATTGGAAGCAGCCAACCCGATCAAGCTGGGCTTCGCTCATCCAGTCAAGCAGGTATTGGAAATCCTCTTCGGTTTCACCGGGAAAACCCACGATAAAGGTGGAGCGAATGGTTAGTTCGGGGCAGATTTCACGCCATTTTTTAATGCGGGCCAGGGTTTTGTCTTCAAACGCCGGGCGTTTCATGGCTTTTAAAATGCGCGGGCTGGCGTGCTGGAAAGGAATGTCCAGATAGGGCAGTATTTTGCCTTCAGCCATAAGGGGGATGACTTCATCGACACTGGGATAGGGGTATACATAGTGCAGGCGAACCCAGACACCCATTTCTGACAGGGCGCTGCACAGTTCGGTCATGCGTGTTTTAACCGGGCGGCCATTCCAGAAGCCGCTACGATATTTAAGGTCTACCCCATAGGCGCTGGTATCCTGGGAAATAACCAGGACTTCTTTCACGCCGGCATTCACCAGGCGCTGGGCCTCGTCCAGGACATCGCCAATCGGGCGGCTGACCAGGTCTCCGCGCATGGACGGAATAATACAGAAGCTGCAGCGGTGGTTGCAGCCTTCGGATATTTTCAGGTAGGCGTAGTGGCGGGGCGTTAGCTTGATGCCTTGTGGTGGCACCAGGTCTGTAAACGGGTCGTGTTCCAGATTGGGGGGCGCTGCCTCGTGCACGGCTCGCACAACTTCCTCATATTGCTGGGGGCCGGTAACGGCCAGCACGCTGGGGTGCACATCGCGAATGACGTTTTCTTCCACACCCATACAGCCGGTCACAATGACTTTGCCATTTTCGGCAAGCGCTTCTCCAATGGCTTCCAGCGATTCGGCTTTGGCGCTGTCTATGAAGCCACAGGTGTTAACCACCACCACATCCGCGTTTTCATAAGAGGGGGAAATTTGATAGCCTTCGGTGCGCAGCTGGGTAAGAATGCGCTCAGAATCGACCAGGGCCTTGGGGCAGCCAAGGCTGACAAAACCGACTTTGGGGTTGGACATAAAACGAACCTTTTAACTAATTGTGTGGGGGCTCTCCATTCATAAGCTTGGTTGTGAATGGAGGTAGAGAGATTGCAGCAGCAATATTATACCGAAAACAACGTCACTGCTTCTCTCAAAAAAAAGCAGTGACGGCTGTTTTCTGAATGCTTATGCCAGTTTTGAAGGATCTTGAGTTCATAAATACGCTGATGCGCCCCTTAAGTGCCGTTGAATTGTGACCAGGCGTTTAAGGTAAAAAATGTTACAGATATATTTTGTCATGCAAATAATGTCTGGTTGGCTTAATTTAAATATACTCACATTTGCTTGCTTAATTGTTATAATCCCTTACGTATTTGCGTATTTTATTTTTTTTATAAGAATTTTTATTCTTTTATTTTTTGGTTGGCGCATGTTTTTTGTAATAGGGATGCAAGCCCATCATGCCATTCCAGAGGTGAAGTAATTGACAGAGACAGGGTTGAATGGCTTGACTGGGCCATTACTGCGCGCCGGGCGTAGAGGAGACTACACTTCTTTAGGTGAGGTTGGGCAACCAGTGTTTAGGGTGGCCGATCAACTTCGGGAAGCATTAAAACGCAAGCTGGGCGCCGTAGATGGTGACAGCGGCTTGCTGTATGCCGATCATTTTGCCATCCCTAAAACAGACCAGTTGGGCGATACCATTGACTGGTATGCCTCTTTTTCAGGCGATGTCATCCCGTGGGAATCCGCCACAGAAGAAGAGCGTGATGTGGCCCGAGGGTATTTGCGCAATCTGGAGCATCGTTTAACCGCGTATCGCGAGAGTTTTGCGCTTCGGCAAAAAGGCAGCGGGCAACAACGTTCCCAGGATGCCCAGGTTTTTGCCAAGCTTTTGTCCAAAATTTTGTATACCCCCGATGCCAACCATGTTTATTTGGTTAACGGTTTCCCTGTCCTTGCCTTTTGGGGGTTTACCTACCCTAAGGCCAAACTGCCACTAGATCCTTTTCTGCCTTTATTCCCCAAGGCGGCGCCTGTTGTTGCACCAGTCATCAACAGCGGCAGTAAACCCATGGCCAGTTCTGCCTTGCCGCCAGCGGCAGTTAGTGAAAAAGTGGCTGGCCGGCCGTGGTGGAGGTACCTTTTATGGTTATTGCTGCTGCTGTTGCTGTTGTGGTTGCTGCTCTTCGGTTTGCGTGCTTGCAGCCCTGCAGTGGCCGATAAATTCGGTATGCCGGCATTTTCTTTTAACCAGAACAACCCGCCAGCCAATAAGCCTCAGGTCCCAGCTTTACACGAAACAAAAGATGCCAGATTAGTAAACGTTAATCCTGATTTTGTCGGTGGCAATAAACGAATGTCAGGTGTGGAAGGAACAACAGGACCAGGTCTGGCGCCAGCTGCTATCTTGGGGCCAGAGCCCGGGAAACCGGATAACAGCATGGAAGCCGGTGGTCGGGATACCGGTAAGCCGGCTCCCCGGGTTCAGCCTGAAAACAATTTGCTTTTGCCCGATGATACGTCCGGTTCACAGACCGGGATGACAGATCCGCCCGTTTTAACCAATCCGTCCCTGTTGCCGGAAGAAGCGGGCTTGCCCAATGACCCTGCTTTGGCCGGAGTACCTGCACCGTCAGTCACTGCGCAAAACCTTGAATTGCCAGCGCTTGCGCCAGACGGTCCGGCCCGGTTTCTGAATGGAACCTGGAAGGCGGGTTCGGGCATCCAGGACAAACGCACAGGTAAGCCGCTGAGTCTTGAGTACGAGTTTAATCAGGGAAGTGGCAAGGTAACCTTGCAAAATGTAAATGGTGCGCAGTGTAGCGGAGATGCAAGCGCAAAAATGGTTAATGGCCATTTGCATATTGACAGCCTGGGGCGCTCTGTGTGTGCCGATGGCTCAAGTTTCGAAATGCCTGAGGTTGTTTGTGCACCGGGCGCTACATCGGCCGCTGACTGTATAGGGAAGTATGACGATACCAGCTTCCCGATCAATATGCGTAATGAGAATAAATAGGACTGATCACATAACATGTTGCCTGAACTCACACAGTTTGAAGATAATATTACCTTGGTAAGCAATACCGGTATTCAGTTTATTGATTTTGGCCTTGATTTAAATGTTAAGAAAGAGCCAGGCGGTGAATTTGCCAAAGCCAGCCCAGAGACGGTTACCCGTCTTGCCTATAATGAAGAGAATGACTTTTATTATTACGACAAGACACCTGAAGTTATTCCCAACAATATAGTCAAGGTGGAGCCTGAGTATGATGTGCCCCTTGAAGCAAGCCTGCAATTGTTGAACGCTGAATGGTTGCCATTGCCATTTGTAAAGTTTAATGCCCCGTTTCATTATGATCAGGGGCCATCAAACTGGGCCAGAATGCGCATTGTCAAATTGGACAGTCCTGACCTTGATGGAAATAATTATCGGGTCACCATTGCTTTCGATACGAATTTAATGCCCGAAAATGAGCATTCCAGCTATTTGGCACCCAGCAAAAAAGACGTCAGTTCAGGTGCTTTATTTTGCTTGAGTATTGGCGTAGGGCAAACCCGCTGGTTTTTTATGCAGGAATGGGTCAATGGCTGGCTGGAAGAAATATTCAAACATGGGTCTGCTCATCTTGATGCAGAAGAACTTGATGATGCGTTGACACGCCGTGAACCACAGGCTCATTACCTTAATGTGCTTAGCTTGCTGGCACCAAGTACCGTGCATAAAAGCCCAGTCCAGCCAAAGCGTAAAGTGCCAACCGTCAAGATGGTTAGTAGTGAGCTTAACACTTCAGTATCAACGATACCGGTTGACCTGGTGCTTGATGTTGGTAATTCGCGAACCTGCGGGATACTCATCGAAAACCTGGGCAATGACAGTTCCCGTTTGAATAGCCGTTATATTTTGCAATTGCGTGATTTGTCTGCACCTGAAAGGGTTTATAACGAACCCTTTGACAGTCGTGTTGAATTTGCCCAGGCCGTTTTTGGCAAAGAAAACTTTGCGGTTAAAAGTGGCCGTAAAGACTCATTTCTTTGGCCAACCATGGCGCGTGTAGGTGCGGAAGCGGGTCGTCTGGCCGGTCAGCGTCGTGGCACAGAAGGGGCTACCGGCTTATCCAGTCCAAAACGCTATTTGTGGGATGAAAAGCCCTATATGCATAGCTGGCGATTCAATTCATCTTATATCAAAAACGACACCGAAGCCCAGGCAACGGCAGCTCCTTTTGCGCATTTGATTAATGAACATGGCGAGGCCTTATATACCCTGGATGAAGATGATCGCCTTCCTGTTTTTGAACCAAAATATTCACGCAGTTCCCTGATGACTTTTATGTTGGCAGAGGTATTGACGCAGGCCTTGTGTCAAATGAATAGTCCGGCCCAACGGGCCCGTCAGGGGCAAACCAGTACCCCCCGTTATTTAAATAGCATTACCCTGACAGTCCCGCCAGGAATGGCGCAGGCAGAACGTGCCATATTGCGTAAACGCCTTGAGCAAACCGTAGCCCTGGTCTGGAAAAGCCTTGACTGGCATGCCGGTGAAGAATCCCCTTTCGAGGCGGTCAGGGACAATGATTCTTCTATCCCGCAGCCCGTTGTTCGGTTGCCCAAACTTAATGTTGAATGGGATGAGGCCTCATGTGGCCAGCTGGTGTATTTGTTTACTGAAATTAATGAGCATTTTGAAGGGCATCCCGAGCAGTTCTTCAAAACGATTTTACGCCCCGATAAAAAGCGGGACCAGACAGAAGAAAAAATCATTCTTGGCAGCATTGATATTGGTGGCGGTACCACAGATTTGGTGATTACCGAGTATCGGCTGGACAGAGCTGGCAGCAGTGGCACAGGCAGTAACGTACATATTGTGCCCCGGCAGCTTTTCCGGGATGGTTTCAAAGTGGCGGGTGATGATATTGTTCTGGATGTTATACGCCATTTTGTTTTACCGCATTTTTCCAGGGCATTGTCAGTTGCCGGGGTTAAACAGCCCGAGACATTAATGTCAGTGTTATGTGGCAATCATCAAATCAGTAAACAAGATGAGATCTGCCGTCAGCAACTGACTTTGCAGGTGTTCGTGCCTATTGCATTGGGTATTTTGAAAAGGTATGAACAGTTTGGGCTGGATAGCCATGAACAGCAGTTCACTTTTAGTTTCAAAGATTTAATGGGGCAGGCAACAGCCAGCAAGAAAGTACAGGATTTTGTGCTTAACCAGCTCCGTCTTAATTTGGGGAAAAGTGACCTTGAATTTGACCTGCACCAGATTGGTATTGATATTGATTTGCGTGAGCTTCACCGTATGTTTCTATCTGGCAAAATGACCATTACCGAGTCCTTGTCAGCGCTTTGTGAGGTTTTGGCGCACTACCCGTGCGATATGCTGCTGTTAACCGGCCGGCCTTCCCGTTTACCCGGGGTACAGGCTTTTGTACGTCAGAATTTGCCGTTGCACCCCGGAAGAATTTTACCCATGCATCAGTATCGTACCGGCGGCTGGTTTCCATTTCATAAAAACGGCATGATTGATGATCCGAAAACCACGGCTGCTGTCGGCGCGATGCTGTGCATGTTGTCCAGCACCTACAGTATTACCGGTTTCTTTTTCAGGGTTGTCGATTTAAAGCCTTATTCAACCATTCGTTATTTTGGTGTGATTGATAAAGGTAATCATATTTCTCAGGGTGATGTGCTTTATAGCGATATCAAAACCCTGGATCAACAAATGGTACTTCCGCTGGATGAACAGGGTGATACCCCGCAACTGGTGTTTCGCGGTGATATCCGCTTGGGTTTTCGTCAGCTGCCCATTGCGCGTTGGCCCGCCTCTCCGCTTTACACCTTGCGCTTTAGCAAGATGGGTAAGGATAAGAATAGCCGGGCATCACAAAATAGCGGGGCTGAAATACCCGTGATTCGGCTTCGCTTCAAGGTAAAAGAAGACCGTGATGCAAAAAATCAGGGCGTTCCCAGCGATACATTGAGCATTGCAGGAATAGAATCAAATGTTGTTAATGTCAGTTTTAACCGCAAGGATTTTGAACTGGAACTTAACACCATGCTAGATACAAACATGGCTGAAACCAATTATTGGCTTGATAGTGGGAATGTAAAATGAGCAATAAAACATTAACCGCCCAACAGCAGTCGTTAATGACGAAATGGGATGCCATTCATAATGGTTCTGCTCAGGCCTTGAGCTGGCTTCATGAGGCTCGCGCCACGGTACCCTCAGTAGATGCCGAGGCAAATGCTTTAAATATTAAGTTTTATCGGGCCCGTAATCTTGCAAAAAACCTAAGACGCGCAACGGCCACGCCTATGACGGTTGGTTTTTTTGGTTTGTCGCAAGCGGGTAAGTCGTATCTTATTTCAGCGCTGGCCGCTGATGCCAAAGGCGATCTGGAAACTGAAATAGCCAATGGCCAGACCTTAAATTTCATGGATCATTTCAATCCCGTTGGCAGCGGTAAAGAGGCAACGGGTCTGGTAACCCGTTTTACCGTCCAAAAACAGACAGTTAAAGATCCCACCTATCCGTTGCAGTTACGCTTGTTCCGGGAAATTGAAATTGCAATGATTTTGTCCAATGCCTGGTTCAAGGATTTTGATCAGGAAGGTGTTGAATTCAAAATTTCAGAAACATTGATTCAGCGAGTTCTGGCTCCCTACGACAATATTGATACCAGCCGCATAGTGCCAGGGGTCAGTGCAGAAGATATTGTGGCACTGATGGATTATTTGCATGTCCTGGCGAAAAACTCAGTGGGCAAACTGGATGCGCATTATTGGCCGCGCCTTATAAAAATTGCCCCTTATTTAAGTATTGCCCAACGTGCTGAGGTGTTTTCAATCTTGTGGGGACAGCAAGCCTTATTAAGCCAGACCTATGTGCAGCTAAGCCGTGTTTTACATCAGCTGGGTTTGTGTGAGGCGGTTGTTGCCCCCGTCGATGTACTCATCAAAGAGCAGGGTGGTTCACTGGTTCAGGAAAACAGTATCATGAATGTGGATACCCTGAATTTGTTATTGACCCAGCAGGATATCCCGGTTCAGGTACGGCCTCTGGTTAATGCAGAGCCAGGCAATCCTGTTAGTGTGTTAACGGCACAACTGGCTGCCCTGACAACCGAAATCGTCTTTCCGCTTGCCAGTGCGCCCAAAGCTGAAATTGTGGAAGAAGTCGATTTGCTTGACTTCCCCGGTTATCGTACCCGTCAGCAGCTATTAAACATTGAAGATGCACGAGAGGTGGGCTCTGATGCCAGTCCGGTAGCGCGCCTGTTTTTACGGGGTAAAGTGGCCTATCTTTTTGAGCGCTATACCACCTCGCAGGAAATGAATGCACTGGTCATGTGTACCAGTTCATTCAAGCAAAGCGAAGTGGTAACGGTTGGGCCGGTCCTGTCTGACTGGATCCATAAAACACAAGGTGCTTCACCCGAAGAGCGCAAGGGGCGTTGCGGATTGATTTGGGCCTTAACCATGATGGACGGCTTTATTGGCAATGCGCTTAATCTAAAGCCTGAACAGATGCCTGAAGCGGCAGAAAATATGCTAAAGCTAACCATGATGGAGCGCTTTGGGAATTTGCCATGGATGCAGGAATGGGAGCCTGGACAAGCGTTTAATAACACCTTTCTGGTGCGTAAACCACGCCTGCAAACATCATTTATCAATTTGGATAGTCAGGATAATGAAGAAAGCCTGGTCGTTCAGAATGAGGCCAAGCTGGCAGCGTTACGCAATGCTTTTGTTCAGACACCGGCAACGATACGGCATGTAGCCCAGCCCGAGGTAGCCTGGGATAGCATGCTGTCCCTGAACGATGGCGGTATTGGCCGGTTCAGCAGTAGTGTTAGTCGAATTGCTGATCTTGGCCTTAAGCTGCAACGCATTGAAGAACAGTGGCAACAGCTTAATAAATCATTGGGTGCTGATCTGAGGCGTTGGTATCAGGCTGATGGTGAGGCCGCACTCACTGAAAAAAACAATAAAGCACGGCTGATTCTTGGTGGCCTGGGGCAGGATGCCCGTTCTATTGCTGAGCTGATGCATTACATGGCCATTCCTGAAGAGGTTTTGCGTGATCTGTATTTAAGCGGTATGTATGAAGCAGACCCAGTGGATGACAGTGATGAAGGGCAAGTCCAGACGGCTACGCCTGCGCCCCTGTATGGGGATGACGGCGGGTTTGATTTTGGCGATCTTTTTTCGGCAGCTGGCGCAGACACGGAAGTTGCGGTGGCAGATCTCAAACCAAAAGAAAAAAGTGGTAAAGAGCATCGTTTTGCCAAAGCCGTGTTTAGTGCCTGGATTGCCCATTTACGCAATTTGCCCGAACAGACGGCAGTACTGGCAATCTTATTCAGGAAGCCCGAGACGGTGAGTGTGCTGATTGATGAAATTATTATTGCCAGCTATCGCTATGGATTGCAGGAAAAAATAGTGGCAGCCCTAATGCAGTACAGCTCAATTGGGAACCGGCGCGAGCGGACGGTAGACAAACAGGTGCTTATCGTGCAGCTGGTTTTGCAGGATTATATTGCCTGGTTGGGCAATCTTGATAAAGCCGCTGAAAACAGAAGCAAACGCCTGAAAAATCAGCCCGGAGCCGTGTTTGATTTTTATTCTCAACAATGCCCTGAAGACTTGCCTGTATTGTCTGAAAAAGCGGCTGAGCAGGGAAGGAATTATCTGTTTGATTGGCTTTCTGCCGTTTTTGATTTAACTATAAATAATGCCGGCCATAATCAGGGGCGTGAAATCACCCTGGAACAAAATAATAATCTTGGTCTTATCCTTAAGAATTTTAAGGCATCCTGAGAATGAAAATAAGAGTTAGCCTGGAAACATTACAGCCCAATATTCCTGGGTACGCGCAAATCCGTATCAAAAACTGGCATGAAGCAACAGAGGGCTTGAAGTTTAAACTTCAGCGTAACCAGGATCAGTACTTTCTGGATGATTCCCAAACGCGATGGAGTGGGAGTGAACACTGGTTTACCTTGCCCCCGGTGGAAGGGCAGGAAGATGATCTGGTCTTTGATATTGGGCAGGATTTGCTTGATCCGCTTCTGGAAACAACATCCGCCGCCTACCGTATAACCGTGCGTAATAGTGCCGGTAATGAAGGGGCCGTGGTCTTGAAACTTGCGTCCGGGCTGTTACCCAGTTCTGCCCTGGGCCAAAGTCAATTGCCGGCTGACTCATCTGTGCTGGTGACACCTGAAAGGCAGCTCATCGAAGAGCAGGTCCCTGAACCTGTCCCTGAGCCCGAACCGCCTCTGGTGGCTGAAGCGGCTCCCGCTCCTGTGGTGCAGGCACCGGTTCAGCCTGATATTACCCATAAAAAAACGGCTGGAGCAGGTAAGAAAATAATATGGGTACTGGTGTTGCTGTTGCTGGTCGTTTTATTGGCATTACTTGCCTGGTGGTTCTTGCAGCAAAAAAATAGTGCGGATGTCACGGTCTCTGCTCCTGCTACAAAGCCGGAAGTCGCGGCGGTTAAAGACGGTCCATGCTCGGTTACTGGCATGGCGCAAGAAAACGAGCTGGCG
The DNA here is from genome assembly GCA_964588255.1 of uncultured Advenella sp. Taxonomy (GTDB): domain Bacteria; phylum Pseudomonadota; class Gammaproteobacteria; order Burkholderiales; family Burkholderiaceae_B; genus Advenella. Next base: position 28,405 of record CAZPNE010000005.1, read on the forward strand.
TTTATACGCAACTGCCTGAATGACACGACGGACAGCTCTGCCATCTTGACGGTTATCCAGCAAGCCAAAGAAAACGCTCATTGCGGTATTGCCCAGCGCTTGTACGCCAACCGTGCGCAATCGGGTGATACCGCCATTGCGCTGGCTTATGCCAAAGAGTATGACCCCAAATTCTCGGGTGGTAATGCCTGCTTTAAAGAGGCTGATATTGAAACCGCTATTTATTGGTATGAAACAGTCATTGAAAATGATTCGGCCAATAATGAAGCCAAACAACGTCTTGAGGAGTTAAATAAGTGAAATCAGTCTCAATTCGTCTGGCCAGTTTCCTGCTGGGCGCATTTATTCTCAGCGCTCATGTCATGGCCGCTGATAAACCGTTGTTGCAAGAGGGGAAGAAAACCCTGTATCAACGTGTGCTTACAACGCCTGGGTGCAAACTGGCCAATCAGCCTGCCCAGCTTGAGGGTGTGCCACAGCCTGCTTTTAGCCGCTTTTATGTGTATGAACGTAACAGTGGTTCGGGTTCAGAGTGGTTGAAAGTTGGCCCCGACAGTTATGGTCAAACAGTGGGCTGGCTGCCAAAAGATTGTGTCGTTGACTGGAAAATGCAGCTTACGCTTGCTTTTACCAATCCAGCCAATCGTGACCGTTTGCTGTTTTTTAAAGAACGGGAAGCCCTTGAGCAAATTCTGGATGCTGAAAATCCGGCAAGTCTGGTGAAGCCTTTGCAGACGGCATTACAGGAAAAAAAAGTGGCAGACGGCATTCTGGCGCAAGAGCCGGAATTTTTTATTGATTTGAACAATCAGTTCTATTTGTTACCCATCCTTAGTGGTGATGAGGTAATGACGGAAGAAGGGTTCCGGACGCGCGTGCTGAATGTGGCGTCGGTAACCAAGGCTGATGAAAATAGTAATGCAGCGCCTGACGTTGTTAGCCAACTCAAAGAGTTTAGTGCTGCCGTGGTCTTCGTGATTGACTCGACAATTTCCATGCAGCCTTACATTGAACGCATACGGCAAGCTGTGCAAAATATCTATCAGCGGATAGAGCAGGAAAGTTTGGGCAAGCAGGTGAAGTTTGGCCTGGTTTCTTTCCGCAGCAGTCTTAAAAATCGCCCCGGCCTTGAATATCTGACCAAGATGTACGTTGACCCAAATAATGTACAGGATGGCAAAGATTTCCTGAATAAGATTAAGGATTTGGCCCAGGCAAAAGTCTCAACCACTTACTGGCATGAAGATCCCTTTGCAGGCGTGATGGAGGCCCTTGATAAAATTCACTGGAGTGAGTTTGGTGCCCGTTATATTGTGCTAATTACCGATGCAAGCGCTATCGACGGCGATGATGTGTTAAGTGGAACCGGGCTTGGTGCAGAGCAAGTAAGGCTGGAGGCAAGTAAGCATGGCATTGCGATTTATACGCTTCATTTAAAAACCCCGCAGGGGGAAAACGACCATGTGCGTGCAGAAAGTCAATATCGTGTACTTTCAAACTATACCCAGACAGGTACATCGCTTTATTACTCGGTGAATGCCGGTAACGTGAGCCAGTTCGGGCAAAAAGTGGATGCCCTGGCAAATGCCATTATCAGTCAGGTAAAAGCGGCCTATATGGGTGAAACTGCGGTTGGCGGAGCGGTTCATGCACAAACAGAAGAAGAAGCAAAAATGCTTGAAGATGCCAGCCTGATTGGCCATGCAATGCAATTGGCCTATTTGGGCAGTAAAACGGGTACCCAGGCACCGCCCGTCTTTGAGGCATGGATTAGTGACCGTGATTTGGTAAAACAAAATATTCCCACTACGGATGTGCGCGTTTTATTAACCAAGGGTCAACTTAGTGACTTAAGCGACGTCATGAAAGACATTTTAAGTGCCGCAAATGAGGGGTTGATTTCTCCCTCGGAAATGTTTACCCGTTTGCGCTCGCTGGCCGCTACCATGGGAACAGATCCCAATCAGTTGAAGCAAAAAGATAATGTTAAGCTGGCCGAGCTGGGTGTGCTGGCCGAGTATCTGGAAGACTTGCCGTACCAGAGTGAGGTGCTTAACCTTGATGAGGAAACCTGGAAAGGCTGGGATGGTTTGGCACAAGAAAAATTCATTCGTAATGTCAGTACCAAACTTCGACACTATCAACGCTATAACGCTGATGTTGATCGTTGGGTAAAGCTAAGTGAACAGGCGGATGCCCGTGAGGATGTTTATCCGGTCCCCTTGGAGATGATGCCCTAAATGTTATGTGTACATGACTTGATGATTACACGCGGGACGGGAGATGAACAGCATCAAGTATTGTTGCCCCGTCTGGCGTTAGGCCCGGGACAGGTTATGGCGGTGACGGGAGAGAGTGGCTGTGGAAAAAGCACGCTGCTTGAGGCCTTGGGTTTATTGCTTAAACCAGATCAGGCTGGCGTTTTTAAGTTAGGTGCGCCTGCCATTGATATAAACCGCCTGTTACAGCAGCAAAATGAAACCCGTCTGGCGCAAATACGCGCACGGCAATTGGGTTTTATTTTGCAAAATGGGGGGTTGCTACCGTATTTGAATGTGCTTGATAATATTCAGTTGCCAAGACGGATTTTAGGCCTGCCACCACATAATGAACGTCTTGATAAGGCAATCAAAACACTGAAAATAAATCGTTTAATAAAAAAAATGCCGCAGGCTTTGTCTATTGGTGAGCGGCAACGTGTGGCCTGTTTGCGTGCGATTGCGCATGAGCCCCAGCTCTTGCTGGCAGATGAGCCGACTGCGGCCCTGGATCCCTATAGTGCAAGGAATCTGTTTGAACTGTTCCTTGAAGTGGTTAATGCTTCGCAGCTTAGTGCTTTAGTGGTGTCGCATGATTGGGCTTTGGTTAAAGAATTTGGATTGCCGGTTTTACACGCTCACAGCAAGCCAGGTGAATCAACTTTTTTACTTGCCAATGATTGATTTTTTATTACTGTGGCGCCTCGTTTCACGCGATCTTTGGCATGACCGCAAAGTGTCGTTTTGTATGGCCGCTTCATTGGTGGCAGTGATTGCGCCATTACTGCTTTTATTTGGTTTAAAGCATGGGGTGGTTAGCCAGTTGCAAAAAGAGTTACTAAGTGATCCCCGTAACCTTGAAATAAAAATGTTAAGCAGCGCTGCCTATTCACCAGACTGGATAGCGCAGCTGCAACATAAAGCAGAGGTTGGGTTTGCGATTGGACAAACGCGTTCTTTGAATACACAGGCGGATTTATATGTGGATAACCGGCACTTTGTGGAAAATGCCGAAGTTATCCCAACCGCCAAAGGTGACCCCTTGTTGAACACGGTGTCGAGTGATTTACAGGGTGGCCAGGTTATCTTGAGTGATAGTGCAGCACAGCAATTAAATGTGAAGGCGGGCGATACCATTCACTTGCGCGTATTACGGAAACTGAATCAGCTTATTGAGCGTGGTGAAACCAGCCTTGAGGTTGTTGCTGTGTTGGAAAAATCCCGGTTTCTGCGTCCGGCAATATTCGTTAATAGTGCCTTGCTGATTGCGTTGGAACAATTTCGTGATGGGATGCATATACCGCAGTTTGGCTTGAAGACAGGGACGCCGGTTACAAATATGCCCGTTGTCTTTGCTAAGGTCCGTCTGTATGCCAAGCGTGCTGATGATGTCGCTGGCCTTAGTGACTGGTTGGCAAAGCAGCGAATAGAGAATACGAGTCGAGTGGCTGAAATAGAGGCTGTTAAGGCGATAAACCGGGTGTTGAATTTGATTTTTAGCGTGATCGCGCTGACAGCCCTTATTGGCTGTGTTGCCTCGTTGATGGGGGCTTTTATCGCAAACATAGATCGTAAACGCAAAGGTTTGGCAACCCTAAGGCTGCTTGGTTTTAGCAATTTGTCTATTGCCGGGTATGTCGTGTTGCAGGCCTTTATCGTTACAACGTTAGCCTATATCGCAGGTTTGGGCTTGTATATGTTGGTAAGTGAAATATTTAACCAGGTGTTAGTCAGCAGTCAAAATACCCGCAGTTTCTCGGTTGATATCAGCGTTGGTCATGCGGTTCTGGCTTTTTTACTAACCATGCTGATTGCTGTTTTTGTCTCTTTAATTGGCGCTTTACGTGCCATTCGTATTCAACCAGCGGAGAGTTTGCGTGAATTATAAATTATGGCTTGGCGTTAGTGTGTTCAGTGTGTTTACTGCGCTAGCTAGTCCAGCGGCAGCTGAAGTGCCCTGGAGTGAAAAACATTACAATCCGGCGCCGTTAGCGGACGATGTGATCTTGCCGATGCCATGCAATGGTTCAATGGTCTTTCGTAAAATATTTATTCCTTCAAGCAATCCGCTTGATGATTATTCCATCCAGCTTGGGCAGGACAGCGACGTGTGGGGGTATGTAGAGCATACTCGCCCCACTTTTCTGGCAGGCAGCTTTTCCGAACAAAACAAACAGCTTCGCTACTACCTGATTTCCAAGTATGAAGTGACCATGTTGCAATATAAAGCGCTGATGGATGAGGAGTGTGTTGCATCGTCAAATAAGCTGCGTTTGCCGGTTGTTAGTAAGTCCTGGTTTAATGCGATGCAGGTGGCAGACAAATATAACTTGTGGCTGCGTGAACAGGCGCCTCAGGCTATACCGCTGGAAGATGGTGTGATGGGGTTCGTGCGCCTGCCTACCGAAGAAGAGTGGGAGTTTGCCGCTCGTGGGGGGCTGGAAGTAAGCAGTGCCGAGTTTCGTGATATGCGTTATCCAATGCCTGAAGGGATTAATAATTATGAGTGGTTTGGCGGGGCTCAATCAGCGAATGGAAAGCTGCAGCTTAGCGGTTTGTTAAAAGCCAATCCATTGGGTTTGCACGATATGTTGGGTAATGCGTCAGAAATGATGTTTGAGTCTTTTCGATTGAATAAATTGGATCGCACGCATGGCCAGGCAGGTGGTTATATTGTCCGTGGGGGCAATTTTTTAAGCAAAGAAGATGAAATACGTAGTTCAAGCCGGCGTGAAGAATCCTATTATTCGCCATCTGGAGAGCAAACGAATAAGGCGACGGGTTTCCGTTTTGTGCTGGCAGCACCGGTTTTAACCTCTCGAGAGCGCGTTGGCAGTATCGATGAAAACTGGCAAAAGCTGGGTAAGGGCAATGAAGTGGATGGCAGCCAGGATACGACCCAACAGTTGGGGCAAATTGTTTCTACTGTAGAAGACACTTCCTTGAAGGATGCGTTGATAAGCCTGGAAAGCAAGTTGCGTGCCAGTAACCAGCAGCAGGAAGAAGCACGTAACCAGGCCATTCGTGCCAGCCTGAATCTGGGGGCGTTTTTATGCACCAAAATGCTGGACGATGGCAAATACCTTGATTTTTTGCAACATAACTATTCACTTAATTGTGCGATTGATAACCCTGATGACAGTTGCGGTACTCGTAAAGAACGGTTGGATGAACAGCATGAACGCCTGAAAAAATTGAGCCGTTACTATGCAAGCAGTCTTATTGATGCAGCGACGCTGTATGGCGAGTCGGCAATTAAACAGCAGGTGCCTATCATGACCGAAATTATTACTCAAAACCCACAATTAAAAGAATTAAAACCATATCTTGCTGCGCATTGGGAAAATCAGCAGTTCTTCTTTGCCAGGCAGAGAATCAATACAGATCAATGGCTGGGTAATTGCAAGAAAATTCGTTAATAATCCAAAATGAGAGGATAGTACAGATGCAGGTCAAATCATTTTTTCGTACAAAAACCTTGGTGAGCCTGGTTATGTCCAGTGTGCTTGTTTTGTCAGGTTGTGCTTCTACGGGTAGCAGTATGGCGACCCATTCCGCAGATACAAGGCTGAAAAATGACAGCTCCGCCAAGTTTTTTAACCGTTCCGGTTATCAGGCATGTGCCGTTGCGGCAGGTGTGGGGGTATTGGCGTGTTTAGTGTCTAATTCAAGTAATAAAGCTGCTTGCGCTATTGCGGTAGGTGTAGCCGCTTGTGGTGTTGCCATGGGTGCGAACTATTATCTTGATGACCGGCGTTCAAAATACGCCAATACGACGCAACGTTTGCAGGCCATGACTAAAGACGTTCAGGACGATACCGCGCGCGTGGTGCAACGCACTAATGTGGCGCAGCGCGTAATTGTTGATGACAAGGCAAAACTGGCACAAATCAAACGCGATATGGCAAGTAAAAATATCAATGTCGAAAAGGCTAAAAAAGATTTGGTGGGTATTGATCAAAACATTGCTATTCTTAATAGTGACCTTAAAAACATGCAGGTTAAAGTTGATGCGTATAAAGAAACGGCCCAAAAAGAGCGTCAGGACGGTGCCGGTAATAAGGTTGTTGCGATGGAAAGGGAAATTGCGCGCATGAATCAGAAAGTGGCATCGTTAAAGGCGGAAGTGGATGCTTTGTATAACCAGCGCTCAGCGATTACTTTGGGATAATGCTCATGCGTAAACTTTTATTCGGTGCCGGCGTATTGGTGTTGACTCTGACCGGGTGCGCGAATCAGCAATTATGTGATTCAAGCAAAGCAGACCCAAGTATGCTGGAAAAATTAAATTGTGATCTTGGTGGTGGGTATCGATCCCAGATTCAAAGTAATGAGCAGCGCTTGTTAGATGCCCGTGCAGAAAACAAGATGTTTCGTGAGGTTTATGAAAATCTGGAAGCGCAGCGGCAGGCGGTCAGTCAGGATTTGAAAGCACAACAGCAGCAACAAAAAAAATTGCAGGGGTCTCTTAATCAATTGCTGTCACAGCTGAAAACCAGGCATGCAAGCAAAGCTGATACGCAAACGCAGATTCAGGCGCTTGATGCACAAGCGAAAAAATTGCAAAGTGTTAACAGCGATGATCCGGCCGTGATTGCAGTCAGGCAACAGGAAATTGATGAGTTGAAGCGCACGATCAGCCGACTGGAGTTGAGCCTGGGCTTTTAAGGCGTTTTGCCGGAGCGGTTATTAGTGAGAGTGCCGCTCCTTTTTTGGGCATGTATGCAAAGAATAGTACGCACCACTTGTTTATATACTGAATTAAGCGGTCATGCTTTGGCATTGAATCCGCTGTTGGGCAAAGTATGCCCACCTTATCTGGCCAATTTGTTTGCCAGTAGCCGTAAAGGCGCCGATGGCCGGCTTGAGTGGTGGTCTGCACTTGAGGGGCAGGCGGTTCCTTTTCGTGATTTGCCCGAGGACCGGCAGCAACAACTGTTAACGTTGCTGGAACAGCGCAAGCGTTCATTGGCACATCTGGCTCAATCCCTTGCTACGCCTGCGCAACAGGCGTTAAGACGAACCCTGGATGCCTTGCTCCGGGAGGTTAATCCAGAGCGGCTGTATGAGATAGGTAATCAGCCTGTGATTGTGGATTGGCACTTGCTGGATCCGGATAAGGTTGTTTCAGACAACCCAATAACGCCAGAAGCGTCCAGTCATGTGGCAGGAGCCGGGACTGCAGCGGCCTTAACGATGAAAAACAGAAAAGCTTGCTTATGGGGCCTGCTTCTATTGTTATTGCTGGCCGCACTGCTTTTTTTGTTATGGTGGCTATGGAACGGCAGGGACGGACCGGATTCTTCAGTTAGCACGGAAACGGGCAAAAGCCCTATTGCAAATTATGTATGCAGTAAGCAGGAAACAATATCTCAGGTGCCTGATTTTGTAACCGTATTTGATACATCAGGCTCTATGCGACTTAATATCGCAGCCAGCGCAGAAGATGAACAGTGGGTTGTTGACACCAATGCCTTATACGATCCTTTCAATCTAAGCCCAAGACGTTTGCAGCTGTTAAGCGAGCCTACCAGAGAGCAGGTTGCCAGACAGGCGTATGAGCAGATGCTATCAAGCCTGCATCCTGATATTAATACAAGGCTGATTACATTTAAGGGCTGTCAAGAGCTGGTTGATCACGGTTTATATAGGAATGAACAGCGTGAGCAACTCATGCAGCAGTTAAAAAAAACCGGCGCAAATGATGGCACGCCATTAGCGGCCAGTTTAAGGCTGGCCGCTTCAAAAGTTGATGGTGTAAAAAATGATGCTATGATCATTTTGTTTATTGATGGTGAAGATGGCTGTGGTGAAAATATCTGTGCAGTCAGTGAGTGGCTGGCGCAAGTTAAGCCAAGATTACAAATAAATGTAGTGGATGTTAGTGGTAATGGCCTTTCCCGCTGTGTGGCCGATGCAACAAATGGGCGCTTGTATAGTTCGCGGGAAATTAACGAACTTAAGCATTTATTTGTTGATGCGGCCAAAGAGTTTTCTGATATATCATGTGAATAATGGCTTGCCAAGAAACTGGCTGTTCTTTTTTCTTGCTGTAACGCACTGTTCTTAATGGACATAAATCGTCAACAGGAGTGCATTCATGAAACGTAAAAAAGCAAGTGATTTTTCGCCCGCCGTACTGAAAGAGTTTGACTTATATGTTCACGGTCTTATCAGCCGCCGCGAGTTTCTTAGCCGTAGTGCCCGTTTCGCCGTTGGGGGTCTAACCGCGGCGGCTATTTTAGAAAGCCTTCAGCCCAATTTTGCCTGGGCCCAGCAGGTGCCCAAAGACGACAGCCGGATCAAGGCAGAGTATGTGGATTATCCCTCTCCCAAAGGCAATGGCACCATGAAAGGGTATTTGGCACGTCCTGCCAATGCCAGTAGCCCCTTGCCCGCGCTGGTGGTTATCCATGAAAACCGTGGCCTGAACCCCTATATAGAAGATGTTGTCCGCCGTTTGGCGCTACAGGGTTATTTGGCATTTGCGCCCGATGCGCTGGCCGTGGTGGGTGGCTATCCCGGTGATGAAGACAAGGCCAGGGAACTGTTTGCCAAACTGGACCCGGGCAAACGCACCGAAGATATGGTGGCAGCCGCCGAATTCCTGAAAACCCATCCCGAGTCCAGCGGGAAGCTGGGGGTGATTGGTTTTTGTTACGGGGGCGGGGTGGCTGGCATTATGGCGGTACGCATGCCCGACCTGGCCGCCGCGGTGCCATTTTATGGCGCCCAGCCACCGGCCTCGGAAGTAGCGGCCATCAAGGCACCGTTGCAAATCCATTATGCCGGGAACGATGATCGAATCAATGCGGGCTGGCCCGACTTTGAAAAGGCCCTCAAAGAGCATGGCAAAGACTATGAAATGCATAGCTATGCCAATGCCCATCATGGTTTTCACAATGACACGACACCCCGTTATGATGAAGAGGCGGCCAAACTGGCCTGGCGCCGTTCACTGGCGTTTTTTGACCGGCATCTCAAGTCCTGACACCAGGTATTGGATTTTTCTTCAGTTTTAACACGTAAAGCAGCGGAAAAATCAGATAAATCAACATCAAGGCAGGTTACACTTGGGTTTGTGCGTTTATTTTTCCCCTGGTTCTTATGACTTCTCCCGTTGTTGCGCCTGCCCTGTCTGATGTCCTGTTTGCCTGTGCCGGCTGCCTGCGCGACGTATTGGCGGGCCGTTCTTTAACCGAGTCCCTGCAAGAGGTGCCCGCTGAGTTGCGGGCGCCGGTGCAGTCGGTGTCGTTTTATGTCATGCGACAGTTGGCAACCGGGCAGGCCTTAAGTGGGCTGTTGCTAGATAAAAAAGCCCCCAATCGACTGCTTGAATCTTTGCTGGTGGTGGCTTTGTGCCTGCTGGCGGTTGATGAAAGCCAGGCTAATAACAAGGCACGCCATGTACCGGTTTATGATGCCCATACCGTGGTCAACCAGGCGGTGAAAGCGGCCGATAAGCACAAAAAAACCGCTTCATTCAAGGGGCTGCTTAATGCCTGCCTGCGCAATTTTTTGCGTAATAAAGAATCGTTAATGCAAACCATTGCCGTGCGCAGCGAGGTGCAATGGGGGTTTCCCAAATGGTGGATTCATCAGGTGCGCCAGGCCTATCCGGGGCAATGGCGCGAAATCCTGGCATCGGCCGCAACACCCGGCCCCATGACGTTGCGGGTTAATACACGGCAAATCAGCCGTGAGGCATTACGCCAATTGTTTATTGAACAGGATATACCGTGCCACGAAGCCGGGCATGCCGGTCTTGTGCTGGCGCAGGCCTTGCCGGTTACCCAAATACCCGGCTTTGAACAGGGCTGGTGGTCG
>CAZPNE010000006.1:0-35574 GCA_964588255.1 uncultured Advenella sp.
AGGCTTGTAAAGCCCTGAAGGCAGAAGGTTACCGTACCATTCTGGTTAACAGTAACCCGGCCACCATCATGACAGACCCTGAAACGGCCGATGTGACTTATATCGAGCCCATCACCTGGCAGTGTGTGGAAAAAATCATCGAGGTTGAAAAACCGGATGCCCTGTTGCCTACCATGGGTGGTCAAACTGCACTGAACTGCGCACTTGACCTGGCCCATAACGGTGTTTTAGCCAAGCATAACGTTGAACTCATTGGAGCCAACGAGCATGCAATTGAAAAGGCCGAAGACCGTCTTAAATTCAAGCAGGCCATGGAATCCATCGGTCTTGAGTCAGCCAAATCCGGTGTGGCCCATAGCATGGAAGAAGCCTGGGAAGTACAAAAAAATATTGCTGCTGAAATTGGCACAGCCGGTTTCCCGGTTGTTATCCGCCCCAGCTTTACATTGGGTGGTAGTGGCGGCGGTATTGCCTACAATCCTGAAGAGTTCGAGATTATCTGCCGTCGTGGCCTGGAAGCGTCTCCTACCAAAGAGTTGTTGATCGAAGAATCCCTGCTGGGCTGGAAAGAGTTTGAAATGGAAGTGGTTCGCGACAATGCGGACAATTGCATTATCATTTGCTCTATCGAGAACCTGGATCCAATGGGTGTACATACCGGTGACTCCATTACGGTAGCACCTGCCCAAACCATGACAGACAAAGAATACCAGATCATGCGTAACGCCTCTATTGCGGTGCTGCGTGAGATTGGTGTTGATACTGGCGGCTCTAACGTGCAGTTTGCGGTTAACCCCGATAACGGCCGCATGATTGTGATTGAAATGAACCCGCGCGTGTCACGTTCTTCCGCGCTGGCTTCCAAGGCAACTGGTTTCCCAATTGCCAAAGTGGCGGCTCGCCTTGCGGTTGGCTATACACTTGATGAACTGCAAAATGAAATCACGGGTGGTGCAACACCGGCTTCTTTCGAGCCTACCATCGACTACGTGGTTACCAAGATCCCACGTTTTGCATTCGAAAAATTCCCTCAGGCCGACTCTCACCTGACCACTCAAATGAAATCCGTGGGTGAGGTCATGGCCATTGGCCGTACTTTCCAGGAATCTTTCCAGAAAGCCCTGCGTGGCCTGGAAGTGGGTGTAGATGGCCTGAACCAGAAAACCCTGGATCGTGAAAAACTGCAGGTTGAGCTGGCCGAGCCCGGTCCAGAGCGTATTTGGTACGTTGGTGATGCATTTGCCCAAGGTTTTACCCTTGAAGAAGTGCAGATGCTGACCAAGATTGATCCCTGGTTCTTGCATCAAATCCAGGAAATCGTTGAAATCGAACTGGCCCTTGAGCAAAAAACACTGGCTGACCTTGATGAGAACACCATGCGCCAGCTCAAGCGCCGTGGTTTTTCAGATCGTCGCCTGGCTTTCCTGCTTGATGTCTCCGAGTCTGAAGTGCGTAAAGTACGTCACCAGCAGGGTGTACGTCCAGTTTACAAACGCGTTGATACCTGCGCTGCAGAATTTGAAACCAACACCGCGTATATGTACTCTACCTACGAGGAAGAGTGCGAAGCTGCCCCTACCGACAAGAAAAAAATTATTGTGCTGGGTGGTGGCCCGAACCGTATTGGCCAAGGTATCGAGTTTGATTACTGCTGCGTGCATGCCTCATTGGCATTGCGTGAAGATGGTTACGAAACCATCATGATCAACTGTAACCCTGAAACGGTTTCTACCGATTATGACACTTCCGATCGTCTGTACTTCGAGCCGTTAACGCTTGAAGATGTACTGGAAATCGTCAATATCGAAAAACCCGAAGGCATGATTGTCCAGTATGGTGGCCAAACCCCACTGAAACTGGCTCGTGCCCTCGAGGCCAATGGTGTGCCTATCATCGGTACCAGCCCCGAATCTATCGACGTGGCCGAAGACCGTGAGCGTTTCCAGAAACTGTTGCAAAAACTGGGTCTGCGCCAGCCGCCAAACCGTACGGCACGTACCGAAGCCGAGGCGATTGCCCATGCGGCCGAAATCGGTTACCCGCTAGTGGTTCGTCCAAGCTATGTGCTGGGTGGTCGTGCCATGGAAATCGTCCATGAACAAAATGACCTTGAACGCTATATGCGTGAAGCGGTCAAGGTTAGCAACGACTCTCCGGTACTGCTGGATCGCTTCCTGAACAATGCCACTGAAGTGGACGTTGACTGTTTAGCTGATGGTGAAACCGTATTTATCGGTGGTGTGATGGAGCACATCGAGCAGGCGGGTGTTCACTCTGGTGACTCTGCATGCAGCTTGCCACCGTACTCACTGTCCAATGAAGTCATTGAAGAAATCAAGCGTCAAACCGGCCTGATGGCCAAGGCCCTTAATGTTAAAGGGTTGATGAATGTGCAGTTTGCGATTCAGAATGGCGACGTCTACGTACTTGAAGTCAACCCACGTGCTTCACGTACGGTTCCTTATGTTTCCAAGGTTACCGGCTTGCAGCTGGCTAAAATCGCGGCTCGTGCGATGGCAGGAAAAACCCTGGCTGAACAGAATATTGGCAAGGAAATCAGGCCTTCTTATTACTCTGTAAAAGAAGCTGTTTTCCCGTTTGTTAAATTCCCAGGTGTAGATACCATTCTTGGCCCAGAAATGAAGTCGACCGGTGAGGTCATGGGCGTTGGTGAAACCTTTGGCGAGGCATTTGTCAAGTCACAGCTGGCTGCTGGTGTTATTCTTCCGGAAAGTGGTACGGTTTTCATCAGTGTCAAAGACCAGGATAAAGTCAAGGCGGTTGGTATTGCCAAAGGCTTGCACGAACTGGGCTTCAAGCTTGTTGCTACCCGTGGTACGGCTGCTGCCTTTGAAGAAGCCGGCTTGCCGGTATTGGCGGTTAATAAAGTAACCGAAGGTCGTCCACATATTGTTGACATGATTAAAAACGGTGAAATTGCAATGGTCATCAATACGGTTGAAGAGCGTCGTAACGCTATTCAAGATTCCCGTACTATCCGTACCCAGGCATTGGCTGCCCGGGTTACTTTCTTCACCACGATTGCCGGGGCCCGTGCTGCTGTAGAGGGTATGCAGTATCTGCGTGATTCACAGGGCATAAAAGTTTATTCCCTGCAATCATTGCATGCTTCCATCAAGGCGGCATAATCTTGCCACCGGGCAAGGGGCGTAACGGTTTTTTCATTACAACCCTTGCCAGTCATTAAAAACTGCCCACCTTGTGTGGGCATTTTTTTAAACTGGTTATAATCTATTCACCAGCTTCATAAAAAAGGAATTTATTATCATGAAAGGACATCATGAAGTAGTTGCATTTTTAAATCAATTGCTCACTGGTGAATTGGCCGCCCGCGATCAATATTTTATTCATTCCCGCATGTATGATGAATGGGGTTATACAAAACTGGCCGCCCGTATTGGTCATGAAATGGAAGATGAAACCGGTCATGCTGATGACCTGATCCGTCGTATCCTGATGCTTGAAGGCAAGCCCAATATGGTGCCAGCCAAAATCAATGTTGGTAAAGATGTGCCAGAAATGTTGCAGTGTGACCTGGACACCGAATATGAAGTGCGTGAAAACCTGAAAACTGGTATGGCACTCTGCGAACAGCATGGTGATTATGTATCACGTGATTTATTGTTAAAGCAGCTTGACGATACAGAGCAGGATCATGCTCACTGGCTAGAACAGCAGCTGCATTTAATCAAGCATGTGGGTCTTGAAAATTACCTGCAATCGCAACTGTAATTATTTTTGCTCTAATCTGGAAAGTATTGGCGCAAAGGCCGTACTTGCCAGGTTTGTTGTCTTGACAAGGACTGAGTCGGGTATGTGCCCCGGCTTGGTTCTTTTTCTTTGAGCCTCATTCAGTCCTGGGTGCTGTTTCTGGGTTTTCTGCCCGATTTGAATGCAAAATAATCATAGACAGGGTTTGGAACCCATTTCAGCAGTTGGGCCACCATACCCATTTGCCATGGAATAACGGTATAGCTGTTGCCTTTTTCTATGGTTTTCAGGGCGACGCTGGCAAAGGCCTCTGGCTGCATCAGGAAGGGCATTTTATATGGATTGTGTTGCGTCATGGGCGTATCAATAAAGCCCGGCGCAATGGTCACTACCTTTAGACGGGTATCGTGCAAGTCAACCCGCAGGCTTTCCAGGTAAGTGGTGGTGGCAGCTTTTGATGCGGAATAGGCACTGGAGCCTGGCAAACCGCGTACACCAGCCACGCTACTGATACCCACCAGCGTTCCGTGGTCCCGTGCTTTCATGGGTTTGATAAACGGTTCAAAGGTAGCCACCATGGCCAGTAGATTGGTGTGAATCACTTTCTGAAACTGGATGAAATCTTCTTCATATTCGGTCAGGGTGCCAATGCTAATGCCGGCACAGGCAATGACGACATCAACCGGTCCTGGTTCAAGAAAATCACGGGCAGCCGCATGCAGGGCGTTTCTGTCTAAAATATCCAGGGCATAAACCCGGTGCTGTCCAGGTAGGCTGGCAGCCAGTTCTTCCAGAGCCTTTTCCTTGCGTCCAACCAGTCCCAGGTTGGCGCCCTGTTTGGCATAAGCCGTTGCCAGGGCTTTACCAAGCCCGCTACTGGCACCGGTTATAAAAATACGCATGTACAATCCTTTCGGAATAAGGGGTGTTTTTTATTCATTTTTATTCAACTACATCGCCATCAAAATAAAACCATTTGCCATCTTCTTTAACAAAACGGCTGTTTTCATGCATTTTAAAGGCTTTCCCGTTTTGCTTGTATTTGGCGGTGAAGGAAACCTCTTGATGGTCGGCATCAATGTCATGAAATTCATGGACGGTAAGGCCCAGCCATTGTGATGGGGAATCTTCAAGATCAAGGGCCGGTGGGCGCGTCGTTGCATGCCAGGTGTTCAGCAGGTAATGTTCATTGCTGTGTACGTAGGCCGAATAGCGTGAACGCATCAGGCGTTCGGCATCCGGGGCTTGCTGCTGGCCCTGGATATAAGGTTCACAACATTGCCCAAACAGCGGTTTTCCTTGATAACCCCCACAGGGACAGGCTGTATTTTCGGTGTTTTTGTCTTTCTTTTTGTTCATCTTTGCGCTCCTTCATGCCTATGCGCTGCCGGGAATATGATTGGCGTTAAATAATTGGTTTGTCTGCTTGAGTGGGTCTTCAAGATGCCGGGTATCTGCCCATGAGATGACTGCGTATTTTTGTTCATGGGAAATTTGCAAACGGTTAATGGATGTATTGCGCTGCGTGAATTCACGAGGTGCATTGGGGGGCAGTTGATTGGCTACCCGCCACATCATGTCAATGGCGCCACCATGGGAAATCAATAGGAGTGTTTCATTCAGATGTTGCTTGGCCAGTGCCTGTAACGTATGACTGATCCGGTCGTAGAAGGTTTGCAGGGATTCAGCCTGGTGTTTTTCCTGACTGAGTTCTATGGCCAGGTTTTCTTCACGGATAGCGTTGTATTCTTTCAGGACAGACCAGTGCTTGCCTTCAAGAATGCCATAATTGCGCTCACGTAAGCCGGGCAGGGTGGTTATGCTTAGCTTATTGGCATCGGCATAAGGCAAGGCGGTATGGTAGGCCCGTTGCAGGTCGCTGGTGTAAATATGATGGGGTAAAACCTGAAAAAAATTATTGTTCAGGTGTTTGCACAGGTTTTCTGCCTGTGCAATACCGGCATTATTCAGTGGAATATCCCGCCAGCCTTGCAAACGGCGTTCGCTATTCCAGTCGGTTTCTCCGTGGCGGATAATCCAGATATCAGTATGTGACATAGGTTGTTTAAAGCAATTTGCCTGTTCAATTCAATAATACTCCATTGTATTACTTTAACCAACTTTGCTTGCCACCAAAGCCCTTCAGGACGTACACTTTGCTTCCAGCATTTGTACAAAATAATTTAAAGGGAAAGAAATGTCTGGATCCTATTTTCCAATCTGGCGCAAGGTTGACGAACTTGAACCTGGTCAGGTTGTTGCGCCTGATGAATACCTGCCTGCCGGGCAAACCGTGGCCATGGGGGTACAGCACGTTGTGGCCATGTTTGGCTCAACGGTACTGGCACCATTGTTAATGGGCTTTGATGCCAACCTGGCTATTTTGATGTCGGGTATAGGTACCCTGCTGTTTTTCCTGTTTGTCGGGGGAAGAGTTCCCAGTTATTTGGGTTCCAGCTTTGCATTTATTGGTGGTGTGGTGGCGGTTACCGGTTATGCCGGTGCAGGCCCCAATCCTAATATTGGAGTTGCTCTGGGGGCAATTATTGCCTGTGGTGCAGCATACACCTTAATTGGCCTTATCGTTTGGTATGCCAACTCTCGTGGTAATGGGTCTGCCTGGATAGAAAAACTCATGCCACCGGTGGTTACTGGGGCGATTGTTGCCGTGATTGGCCTGAACCTGGCCCCCATTGCGGCTAAAGGTGCGATGGGAAGCGGCAGTGATTTTGAAGCGGCTATGTCAATCATGACCATTTTATGTGTGGGCATCATTGCTGTCTTTACCTCAGGCACTATTCAGCGCCTGCTTATTCTGGTTGGCCTGATTCTGGCCAGTGTGCTGTACTGGATATTCGCCAATGTCATGGGGTTGGGTCAGCCGATTGATTTTACCGATATCCAGAATGCGGCCTGGTTTGGCTTGCCTTCCCTGTCCACCCCTGAGTTCAATCTTTCGGCCATTTCAGTTATTGTGCCGGTTGCGGTCATTCTGGTTGCCGAAAATCTGGGTCATATACGTGCAGTCAGTGCCATGACTGGACAAGACCTGGATAAATATCTGGGGCGCGCTTTTGTGGGTGATGGTGTGGCAACCATGCTATCAGGGTCAGTGGGTGGAACAGGTGTTACCACCTATGCTGAAAACATTGGTGTGATGGCCGTAACCCGTATTTATTCAACCATCGTATTTGTAGTGGCGGCCTTGTTTGCCATTTTATTAGGTTTTTCCCCTAAATTTGGAGCCCTCATTCATAGCATTCCCGCGCCTGTGCTGGGGGGCGTATCAGTCGTTGTCTTTGGTCTTATTGTTATTGCCGGAGCTCGTATCTGGGTGGTTAACCAGGTTGATTTCAGTGACAATAAAAACCTGATTGTGGCGGCGGTAACCATGATTCTGGGTGCTGGAGACTTTACACTGTCTATGGGTGTTTTTGAGCTTAACGGTATTGGAACCGCTACTTTTGGCGCTATTTTGCTTTATGCCTTGTTGAATCGCCGGGCAAGCAGCGATTGATTTTTTAGACTGTTAAAGCTGGTTTGAAGATTGTTCGTGCTTTTTGGCGACATAAAAATGTCTTTTAATTAAATGACTTGCAATTTTAATCAAATTTAAGCACAATTGTGTTTAGTTCCCCGGTTCCATGTGAGCCGGGGAAATTTTTTGTCTTTCAAAAGACACGTGTTTATTTGTAACGCTCTGTATTTATCTAAAAATAATGCGGGGCGTTTAGTTTTTTATGAGTGTGTGAAATTATGGCAGCTATTCCATTAACGGCGCGTGGTGCAAAGCGCTTAGAAGAAGAATTGCACCGCTTGAAAACAATCGAACGGCCAAATGTCATTGAAGCAATCTCCGAGGCACGTGCCCAGGGAGATTTGTCTGAAAATGCCGAGTACGATGCCGCACGTGAGCGCCAGGGTTTTATCGAAGGCCGCATCCAGGAACTGGAGGGCACTTTGGCCAATGCACATATCATTGATCCGGCTGCGCTGGAAGTAGATGATCGTATTGTGTTTGGTGCAACGGTTACGATCGAAGATCTGGGCTCCAGTGAAACGGTGACTTACCAGATTGTGGGTGATCTTGAAGCAGATATTCGCCAGAACCTGATTTCCGTTTCCAGTCCGGTTGCCCGTGCGCTTATTGGTAAATCGGAAGGTGATGTGGTCATGGTTAATGTACCTGCCGGAGAGAAAGAGTTCGAAATCATCGAGATCGAATATAATTAAACAAATCGTTGTTTCAGGGTTTTATGCTTGCCATAGCATGAAATTGCATGCCACGCTTTATTAAAGGGCTGGCATTTTTGTTTTTCAGTCGTCAAAAGAAAAGCCAGCTTGAGGGCTGGCAATTGTCAACGAGGTTATACCTGCTCAGGGATGTTGCTGAAATAACTGCTGGCAGTTTCTGCCAGCCAGAATATTGGCATTAGCGGGAGCCGCGGCGTGTTGTGCTGCTGCGGCGTCCGGCGCGCAAAGATAAGGCGCTGCCAGCACGGCGCGGAATATTATGGGCCGGGCGACTGGCAGGCGATTTGGCCACAGGTTTACGAACTGGTTTTTGATTGTCGGAAGCCAGCGCATCATTACCTTTAATGGTTGTTTTGCGGCGCTTGTCTTTAATGCTTTTGCCGACGGCGGCCAGTTTTTTGGGTGTGTAAGGTTCGGAAGGTTTGCGATAACTGGCCTGTTGGGGTTCTGCTTCGTTTTCTTCAAAAGCACGGTTGGACGAGCCGTGACGATATAAAATAAGCGTTTTGCCCAAATGGTGAATATTGGCACAGGAAAGTGTGTCGCAAATCTGATTCAGCATATCAATGCGAGCTTGCCGGTCGTCTCCTGCGACGCGGACTTTGATCAGGCCATGAACCGTCAGGCTGGTGTCGATTTCTTTCAGGACTGCTTCGGTCAGTCCGTTATCGCCAATCAGGACAACCGGTTTCAGTGGGTGGGCGGCAGAGCGTAAGGCACTGCGTTCTTTAGATGTTAATTCGAGTATAGGCATAAGTTAGGAAATACGGCAATGGCCAAAAAGAAATTCTCAAAAGAGTGGATCCATCAGCACATTAATGATCCATATGTGAAAATGGCTCAGCAAAAAGGTTACCGGGCACGTGCTGCATTCAAGCTGATCGAGATCCTGGATTCAGAAAAGCTCATGCGTCGGGGTGATATTATAGTCGACTTGGGGTCTGCTCCGGGAAGTTGGTCGCAAGTTGCGCGCGAAAGATTGGTAGGACCGGGCGGCGTACTGGACGGCCGGGTAATTGCACTTGATATTTTACCCATGGAACCGATCGCCGGGGTGGAATTTCTTCAAGGTGATTTTCGTGAAGATGAGGTTCTGGATCGTTTGCATGAGCAAGTTGGCAATCAGCAGGTGGATCTTGTCATCTCTGATATGGCACCTAATCTTTCAGGCGTCAGTTCGGCCGACTCGGCACGTATCCAGCATGTATGCGAACTGGCTATGGATTTTTCCCTTAATCACCTCAAACCCGATGGTGCATTGGTTGTAAAAGCTTTCCATGGAAGCGGGTTTTCGCAAATTGTGGAAATGTTCAAGCAGCACTTCAAAAGAGTGGTGGAGCGCAAGCCAAAAGCCTCGCGTGATAAATCATCAGAAACTTTTCTGGTAGCGCGCGGTCTAAAGAAACCCCGGGGGCAAGATCTGCAAGATTAAACAGGCTTGCAATTGGGGTTTTTGCCCCAATCTAACTTCAAACACCCGCGTATTTCGAAACATTTTAATTCATTCGAAATACGTACTAATTCTGCCTTTTTCATTTCTATGATATAGAATGTATTCAGGTTCAATCTTAGTTTTTTTTGTAGTTTTTATGTGTCATAAAAATTGCAGCTCTAAATATCATGCGGGAGAGCTGATCTTTGAATAATTCCTTTTCCAAATTCGCCATGTGGGCTATTGTTGCCTTGGTACTGTTTACTGTGTTCAAACAGTATGACGGGCCTGCGCGTACTAACGATAGTGTCAGTTACAGCCAGTTCATGGCTGATGCAAAACAGGGCAAGATTTCCAGTGTGGAAATTCAGGGGGATACCCTTCACGTGACCCCTAGCGGCGGTCGTCCTTATTCGTTAACCTCTCCAGGAGACCTCTGGATGGTGGGTGACTTGGTGCGTGACGGCGTTAAAGTGTCCGCCAAACCACCAGAACAGCCTTCGTTTCTGTTAAGTGCCATTATTTCATGGTTCCCCATGTTGTTGCTTATTGGGGTCTGGTTCTTTTTCATGCGCCAAATGCAAGGTGGTGGCAAGGGAGGCGCGTTCAGTTTTGGCAAATCCCGTGCCCGGATGCTAGACGAAGCGACTAATCCCATTACTTTCGCCGATGTGGCCGGTTGCGATGAAGCCAAGGAAGATGTCAAGGAATTAGTTGATTTCCTGCGCGACCCTTCCCGTTTTCAGCGATTGGGTGGTCGTATCCCCCGTGGTGTGTTAATGGTTGGTCCTCCTGGAACCGGTAAAACCTTGCTGGCCAAGGCGATTGCCGGAGAGGCGAAAGTGCCTTTCTTTACGATTTCAGGTTCCGACTTTGTTGAAATGTTTGTGGGTGTGGGTGCTTCCCGTGTTCGCGACATGTTTGAAAACGCCAAAAAACATGCACCATGCATTATCTTTATCGATGAGATCGATGCTGTCGGCCGTCAGCGTGGTGCTGGTGTGGGTGGTGGTAACGATGAGCGCGAGCAAACGCTTAACCAGATGCTGGTTGAAATGGATGGCTTTGAATCCGGCCAAAGCGTTATTGTAATTGCCGCAACCAACCGTCCCGATGTTTTGGATCCTGCCTTACTTCGCCCGGGCCGCTTCGACCGTCAGGTCGTGGTTAACCTGCCAGATGTTCGTGGCCGTGAGCAAATCCTGAATGTACACATGCGTAAAGTGCCTTTGGCACCTAACGTGGTTGCTTCCATTCTGGCTCGTGGTACGCCCGGTTTCTCTGGTGCTGATCTGGCCAACCTGGTTAACGAGGCCGCTTTGTTTGCTGCCCGTCGCAATGGCCGCACCGTAGACATGATCGACTTTGAAAAAGCCAAAGACAAAATCATCATGGGTGCCGAGCGCCGTTCTATTGTCATGCCCGAAGAAGAGCGTAAAAATACGGCTTATCATGAGGCAGGTCACGCCATTGTGGCAAGCATGTTGCCTAAAACAGACCCGGTCCATAAAGTTACCATTATTCCTCGTGGTCGTGCCTTGGGCGTTACCATGCAATTGCCTGAAGGCGATCGTTACAGCATGGATAGGGAACGTTTGCTTAATACCATTGCTGTACTGTTCGGTGGCCGTATTGCCGAAGAAGTATTCATGCATCAAATGACAACCGGTGCCTCTAACGACTTTGAGCGGGCAACCGCCATTGCACGTGACATGGTTACCCGTTACGGGATGACAGACTCATTGGGCCCAATGGTTTATGCCGAGAACGAAAATGAAGTCTTCCTTGGCCGAAGTGTGACAAAAACCACACATATGTCTGAGGCCACCATGCAGAAGGTGGATACTGAAATTCGCTTGATTATCGATGAGCAATATGCCATTGCGCGTAAAATTATCGAAGAGAACAGCGATAAAATGCATGTAATGGCCAAGGCGCTGCTGGAATGGGAAACCATTGATGCGGATCAGATCGAAGACATTATGAAGGGTCGTGATCCTCGTCCGCCTAAAGAGCCTGATGCACCGCATGATTCCGCTGGTATGCCCCCGCCAACAGGCACGGCTCCCAAAGGTAAAGACAGCGATAGTCCGGCAACTGCCGTGTAATAATAATATTTTTACTGAATGAATAGTACATTCCTTTGCGGGCGCTTTGAACTTGGGTTCGAGCGCCCTTTGATTATGGGGATAGTGAATATCACGCCCGATTCCTTTTCGGACGGTTCACATCATTTTTCAACTAATGCGGCCATTGATCATGCCTTGGGGCTGGTCGAGCAAGGTGCGGATATCCTGGATATCGGCGGTGAGTCCACGCGTCCCGGTTCCGAGCCCGTAAGCATACAGGAAGAGCTGAACAGGGTTATTCCCGTTATAGAGGGGTTGCGTAATTGTGGCGTGCCCTTATCCATTGATACTTTCAAGCCCGAAGTGATGAAGGTTGCCTTGCAGTCGGGGGTTGATTTAATCAATGATATTTATGCATTAAGGCAACCGGGTGCCCTTGAGGTTGTTAACGAATTTCCCCATTGCGGAATTTGTATCATGCATATGCACGGTGAACCTAAAACCATGCAGGTTAATCCGCCTGATTACGGCAGCCATATTACTCGTGAAGTATCTGCTTTTTTGCAGGACAGAATCAAAATTATGCTGCAAAGCGGTATTGATCCTCGTAGAATTATGATCGACCCGGGTTTTGGATTTGGCAAAACAGCCGCACAGAATTTTCAGCTACTACGTGAAATGGCTGCCTTGAATGAATTGAAAGCGCCCATACTGGTGGGGGTTTCCCGAAAAACAATGATTGGCGCTGTTACCCATAAGCCGGTACATGAACGTCTGTCAGGAAGTATTGCCGCAGCGTTGGCTGGGGTTGCCCGGGGTGCAGCGGTAGTCAGGGTGCATGATGTGGCACAGATGCATGACGCCTTGGCCGTATGGAATGCAGTTGAATTTGGAGTTAAAGAATGAGCCGTAAATATTTTGGAACCGATGGAATTCGGGGTGAAGTGGGTGGCGAACTGATCAATGCTTCATTCGCGTTGCGATTGGGCTATGCGGCAGGGCGTGTATTATCCAAGAATCATCAAGGAGCGGGGCGTCCTA
The DNA here is from genome assembly GCA_964588255.1 of uncultured Advenella sp. GTDB lineage: Bacteria > Pseudomonadota > Gammaproteobacteria > Burkholderiales > Burkholderiaceae_B > Advenella. Next base: position 12,529 of record CAZPNE010000006.1, read on the forward strand.
TTGTCCTGATTGGCAAAGATACCCGTGTTTCCGGTTATATGCTCGAATCCGCCCTGGAAGCGGGCCTTAGTGCCGCTGGGATTGATGTTTTTCTGGCAGGGCCCATTCCCACGCCTGCCGTTGCCTATTTAACCCGTGCCTTGCGCTTGACGGCAGGTGTGGTAATTAGTGCTTCGCATAATCCTTATGACGATAATGGCATCAAATTTTTTTCTAGCCAGGGTACCAAGCTGCCCGATGATGTAGAAGAAGAAATTGAACGGGCCATTGATGAACCTGTCGGTTGTGTGCATTCAGAAGAAATTGGCCGCGCAAGACGGATTGATGATGCGGCAGGGCGTTACATTGAGTTTTGTAAAAGCACATTCCCCAACGAGCTGGATTTAAAAGGCCTGAAAATAGTGGTGGATGGTGCCCACGGTGCTGCCTACAATATTGCTCCGCATGTGTTTCGTGAGCTGGGTGCCGAAGTTATTGAGATTGGCTGTCACCCTGACGGTTTTAACATTAACAAAGAGGTGGGCGCCCTGTATCCCGAAAAACTGGCCGCCACGGTTAGTGCCCGGGGTGCCGATTATGGTATTGGCCTTGATGGTGACGCAGACCGCATCCAGATGGTGGATGCCGATGGCCGTATTTATAATGGTGATGAGTTGCTGTATGCCATTATTCTTGAGCGCCTTGCCGAAGGACCGGTTAAGGGTGTGGCAGGTACGCTCATGACCAACTACGGTTTTGAAAAACAAATGAAAGTCCTGAACATTCCATTTGAACGTGCCAAAGTGGGTGACCGTTATGTGCTGGAAGCCATGCAAAAAAATGGCTGGCTATATGGTGGCGAAGGTTCCGGGCATTTGTTGTGTCTGGATCATCATACAACGGGTGATGGTATTATTGCTGGCTTGCAAGTGCTTAAAGGGCTGGTTCGCAGTGGTAAAAAACTGTCTGAATGGATTGCTGATCTTAAAATGTATCCACAGGTCATGATTAATGTGCCTTTGGCCAAAGAAGTAAAATGGGAAGCGCATGCAGGTCTTCAGGCTGCCCGTGAAGCGGTTGAAAAAGAACTGGGTGGCCGTGGTCGGGTATTGATCCGTGCTTCAGGTACCGAACCCAAGCTGCGTCTAATGGTAGAGGCTGAAAATTACGATTTGGCCAAACACTGCGTTGATCAACTTGCAGCGGTTAATCTGTCTTGATTACAACAGTTCTATGCGGTAAATATGCGGTAAAAAAAATAAAGTACAATGCTTTTCACAAACACCTTATGTTTCGTGTTTGTGAAAAGTTTTTGTCAAATGAAATCGGTATGATGTCATTGTTAATCATTGCGTAGGAAAAAATCTAATGCAAGTACTATTGCGTACAGAGACGGATACGGCAAATCAGGATGAACCTGGATTGGTTTTGGGGCTTGCAACAACACCGGAAGAACTTGAGCAATTACAACGATTGCGTTTTGATGTCTATACCAAAGAAATGAATGCGGTTTTTCCTGATGCCGTTGATGGCGTTGATATCGACCGTTATGACCAATGGTGTTACCACTTAATGGTGTGTGATGCCAGAACCGGTAAAATTGTAGGCACTTACCGTATTATGACGCCCGAAAAAGCCATTAAGGCCAACGGCTATTATTCGGAATCCGAATTTGATATTTCCAGCCTGGATAATATTCGTCATTTATTGTGTGAGTGCGGCCGTTCTTGTACTCATGCCGATTACCGAAATGGTTCTGCCATTATGCTACTTTGGACGGGCTTGACTAAATTTTTGTATCAAAGAAATTATCGGTATATGTTGGGTTGCGCCAGTGTCAGTCTGGCTGATGGTGGTGTACAGGCATCCCAGGTGTGGCGTGCGGCAAAAGCCGAAATGGATAAACACCCTGAATTGCCAAGAGTAACACCGTTAAATCCCTACCCGCTAGAAAAACTTGATGCCACCGGAGAGGTAAAGATTCCTGCCTTAATCAAGGGGTATCTTAAAATTGGTGCCCGTATTTGTGGTGAGCCGGCTTGGGATCCCAATTTTAATGCGGCTGATTTTCCTATCATTATTGATATGGAAAGTATGGATCCGCGTTATCGCAAACATTTTGGCATAGATTAGTGCCGGGTTCTTATGCTAATGGCCTCTCTTTGCTGAAAAGAGAGGCCATTATTTTAGAGGGCCATTCGTAAAATTGCTTTAAGCCCTTGCCCGTAAGAATGGGGAATATGAATTATTCAGGTACAACCTTGAAGGTGAAATTGGCATCTGCCTGTTTCCATTCAGACGCTTCCAGATTAAGGCTGTATTGCGTTAATGGATGATGGGCCAGCCATTTGCTGGAAATAATGACCGAAATGGTTTTTTTATCGGCTTCAAGTTTAAGTATTTCCGGATTAATTAGCTGCCGGCGACGCAAGAACAGGGCGGCAAGTCTTAGGCACAACAGTGCGAGCCATTGGTTTCTGGTAGGGGTGTAGGGATTGATTTTATCCAGTCTGCCTTGATGGCCCAGTGTAAGCAGTGACAGGACGTTTTGGTCTGCTTTGGAAAACCCCGGCATATCGGCATTGCCCAGTACATAGGCGGTGTGTTTGTGATAAGCATTTTGGGAAATACTTAAACCTACTTCATGTAAATCGGCCGCCCATCCCAGTGCCTGGCGTAATTCACCTGCCAGCGGGTCTTCAAGCTTTAATTGGTCAAAAAACTGTAGTGAAAGTTGCTTCACGCGGGTGGCTTGTTTGGTATCTATGTGATAGCGCCTGATGAACTGTTTTACGGATTCATCACGTTTGTCTACCGCGGCCTGGCGTCCTAGCATATCGTAAAGCACACCTACCCTAAGTGCGCCTTCACCTTGTAGCATACGCTCGATTTTAAGTTCCTTGAAGGCAGACATCATGATGGCCAGCCCTGCTGGTAACACTTCCATGCGATCAATTTTAAGACCCTTCAGTTCGGGTGCTTTGGCCGATCCATAGCGAATCAGGACTTTCTTGAGTTTTTGCAGGCCATCAAGGGTAATGCCTTTTTCAGAGAAACCGGATTCTTCCAGGGTGGCAATTAAAGCTTTTGCGGTGCCCGAGGAGCCATATGCTTCGGTCCAACCCATTTTCTGGAATTGTTTGGAGATAGCTTCCAGTTCTTTACGGGCGGCAATTTCTGCGTGCGCAAAGCCCTTGGCGGTAACCACGCCCTCAGGAAAATAAGCTTTGGTGAAGCTGACACAGCCCATGCCTAGTGACTGCATAAGTTGAGCTTCAATATTTTGACCAATAATAAATTCGGTTGAGCCGCCACCGATATCAATAACCAGACGTTTTTCGTTTGATGGTGGCAATTCATGGGCAACACCTGAGAAAACCAGCCGGGCCTCTTCCTGACCTGCAACTACTTCAATCGGATAGCCTAATGCCGCTTCGGCGCGTGGAAGGAATTCCTTGATATTGCGGGCAACCCGAAAAGTATTGGTGGCAACAACACGAACGCGGTCGGGGGGGAAGTTTTCTATTCGGTCGCCAAATCGCTCCAGGACGGCAATGGCCCTTTCAATGGCTTCTTCACTAAGAATCATGTTCTTATCAAGACCGGCAGCCAGGCGAACGGTTTCTTTGAGCCTGTCTTGTGCGTAGATTTGTGAAATGCCTTCACGCTGCACAATCCGCCCGATTGAAAGCCGGAAACTGTTGGAGCCCAGGTCAACGGCAGCTAATAAGTTAATTTCATCCATGCTTTGCTGTCTTGATAATTTAGTTGCGCTATTTTAGTAAAAAAAATTGCGTATTTTGCTTAAAAACATAGATGCGGGAAAATTTAAGCGTGATTGGGTGGATTATTGAATTTGAGCAGGAAGGGGGTGTATTAATGAGACAAAAATATCGGATATTGATGAAAATATATATGATAATTTAATTGTCATTAAATGGTAATTTATATAGTGTATAAGCAAACAAATAAAAATTTAAATTGATAGCAAGGTAATCATGATCGAGAATAATCAGGAAGAAGTATCGCAGCCCAATTTGCTGAACCGGGAATTGTCGTTGCTTAAGTTCAACGCCCGGGTGTTGGGAATGGCCGAAAATGAAAACACCCCATTGCTTGAGCGTTTGCGATATATATGCATTGTCAGTTCTAATCTGGACGAATTTTTTGAAATCCGCATTGCCAGTATTAAAGAGCAGGAACGTCGTAATCCGCGGGTGATTGGTGATGATGGCTATACACCTGGCGAAGCTTTTGAACTGGTTCAACAAGATGTGCATGAATTGGTCAAGCGGCAATATGCATTATTAAACCAAAGTATCTTGCCCGCCTTACGTGAAAAAGGGGTTTATATATACAAACCCCTGGAATATACCGAGACTATGATGACATGGGCCCGTGAAGTGTTTCAGAATGATGTCATGCCTTTATTGACACCCATCGGACTTGATCCATCGCACCCTTTTCCCCGGGTATACAACAAAAGTCTTAACTTTATTGTTTCACTATCGGGGATTGATGCGTTTGGGCGCAATTCTTCAATTGCGATTGTCCAGGCTCCGCGTGCATTGCCTCGTCTGTTGGCCATTCCTGAAGAGGTGTGTGGGCAAAAACACGGCCATACCTTGTTGTCCAGCCTGATGCAGATGTTTGTCGGAGACCTGTTCCCGGGGCTGGAAGTCAAGGGTCTTTATCAGTGGCGGGTTACCCGCAACAGTGATTTGTATGTAGATGAGGATGAGGTCACCGATTTACGGCAAGCCTTGCAGGGTGAATTGTCCCAGCGCAACTTTGGGGCTGCGGTCCGGTTGGAAATTGCCGATGATACCCCCGAGGAGCTGGAAATTTTCCTGCAGTCCGAATTTGAGCTGACGCCTCGGGATACTTACCGTACGGCGGGTTCGGTCAATCTTACCCGCATCATGCCATTGTGTGATATTGATGCGGGAACAGAATTGGTATTTCCTGGTTTCAGGGCAAAGATACCCCCTCCTTTTGACAAAATGGATGATCATCCTGAACATATGTTCAGTGCCATTGCCAAAGAAGATCTGTTGTTGCATCATCCTTATCAGTCCTTTGATCCGGTGATTGATTTCCTTACTGCCGCTGCCGTAGATCCGGCCGTGGTCGCTATCAAGCAAACCATCTACCGTACCGGTGAAGACTCTGAATTAATGCGTTTGCTGGTTATGGCCGCCAAGTCGGGTAAGGAAGTTACCGTGGTGGTCGAGTTAATGGCTCGCTTCGATGAGCAAACCAATATCAATTGGGCTGCGAAACTTGAAGAGGTTGGGGCGCACGTGGTGTATGGTGTGGTTGGTCATAAAACCCATGCCAAAATGGCCCTGGTATTAAGGAAAGAAGGGCGCCGTATTGTTCGTTATGGCCACTTGGGTACAGGCAACTATCATCCGCGCACTGCACGGTTGTATACCGACTTTGGCATGCTAACCGCCAATCGGGAAATTACCGAGGATATGGATAAGATATTCTCCCTGTTAACGGGCCTAGGCGCAAGACGGCCGCTGAAGATGTTATTGCAGTCTCCCTTTACCCTTCATGAGAAAATGGTGGAGCGTATTAACAATGAAGCTGACAATGCGCGTCAGGGTAAGAAAGCCCGTATTATGGCAAAAATGAATTCCCTGCTAGATGTTCAGGTGATTCATGCCCTTTATGAAGCCAGTCAGGCAGGTGTGGAAATTGACTTGATCGTGCGCGGGGTGTGTGCCTTGCGTGCCGGCGTTCCCGGTATGTCGGAAAATATCCGTGTACGCTCTATTGTGGGCCGTTTTCTAGAACATTCTCGGGTATTCTATTTCTATGATAATGCTAAAGAGCAGGTCTATCTTTCCTCGGCTGACTGGATGGAGCGCAATTTTTTCCGTCGTGTAGAGGTGGGTTTCCCTGTTTTAAGTCCTGCCCTGAAAAAACGCGTCATTGCCGAATCATTCACTTTTGCGCTTAAAGATAATGTGTTGGCCTGGGAACAACAACCGGATGGCAATTATCAACGGGTACGGAACCGTCGCCAGCCTTTTAATTTGCAACTTCATTTAATGGGATTATTGGGTAAATAATTTGCTTCCCAAGAACCTGCCTCAAGGCAGGTTTTTTTGGATTGTGGAGTAGACAAGTGGTAGACAAATATTAAATAACTGTCACAATCATGTCATATTCGGGATTTATTATGTCGCTATTGGTATAAAACTCCATTTCCACTTTTTCGAAAGGAAAAACGATGTTGAAGCATGCATTTAAACGCGTTACATTAGCAGTCGCTTTGGGCACTGCTGCTTTTTCAGTACAGGCCGCTAGCACAGTAACTGGTGCAGGCGCCTCATTCCCATACCCTATTTATGCAAAATGGGCATCCGAATACGCCGCAGAAACCGGTAACAAAATCAATTACCAGTCAATCGGTTCAGGTGGTGGTCAACAGCAAATTATTGCTAAAACCGTTGACTTCGGTGCTTCAGATGATCCAATGAAAACTGACAAACTGACCGAAAACAACCTGCTGCAATTCCCTGCAGTGATTGGTGGTACTGTTCCTGTTGTGAATATCGAAGGTATCAAACCTGGTGAACTGAAACTGTCCGGTTCTGTTCTGGCTGATATTTTCCTGGGTAAAATCAAAAAATGGGACGACCCTGCCATCGTTGCCCTGAATACCGATCTTAAATTGCCAAGCACTGATATCATTGTGGTCCATCGTTCAGACGGTTCAGGCACCACTTTCGGCTGGACCAACTACCTGTCTAAAGTTTCTGCCGACTGGAAAGAAAAAGTAGGTGAAGGTAAAGCGGTTAAATGGCCCGTGGGTCAAGGCGGTAAAGGTAACGAAGGTGTTGCCGCTTACGTTGGCCAGTTGAAAAACTCTGTGGGCTATGTAGAGTACGCTTACGCGAAACAAAACAACCTGTCCTGGACACAATTGCAAAACCTGGATGGTAAATTTGTTCAGCCAGAACAAAAGGCATTTGCTGCAGCTGCTGCCAATGCTGACTGGAAAGGTACGCCAGGTATGGGTGTTGTGTTAACTAACGAACCCGGTGCGGACTCATGGCCGGTTACGGCAGCGACTTTCATTCTGATCCATAAGGTTGCTGAAAAACCAGAGCAAACAAAAGCAGTGTTGTCATTTTTTGACTGGGCATTCAAAAACGGTGCCAAAACAGCGGCAGCGCTGGATTATGTACCTTTGCCAGAAGCAGTTACCAGCCAGGTTCGTGATGCATGGGCATCAGAAATCAAAACGGCAAGCGGTGAGGCGGTTTGGAAATAAACAACGGGTTGTTCAATTATTTGGCTAACCTTGTCTGAAAAACATGGCGGTTATTAAAAACCGCCATGTTTTTTGAAAAATTCAAAAGTAGAGTCGAGAATGAGCGCTACAATAACCCCTTCCGTTTCTCCCAATATTAAAACTGCTGACTCAGCCATGAAAAAAGATATCCCGCCAAACCCTACTAATAACAATGCACTTGTTGATGGTTTGTTCAAAGGTACAGCCCGGTTTTTTGCCTTCTTCGTCTTTATTTTACTCGCAGCCATCATGATTTCCCTGGTTTATGGAAGTCGTGAAACCATTGCGGCATATGGTATGTCATTTTTTACGACGAATGACTGGGATCCTGTCAATGATGTATATGGTGCTGTGGTACCCATTTTAGGTACGGTAATAACCGCTTTTATCGCGCTTATTATTGCGGTTCCCGTTTCTTTTGGTATTGCCATGTTCCTTACCGAACTGGCCCCCGCCTGGTTACGCAGGCCATTGGGTGTTGCCGTAGAAATGCTGGCAGCCATCCCCTCTATTATTTATGGTATGTGGGGTCTGTTTGTTTTTGTACCCATTTTCCAGGAATACATTCAACCCGGCATGATTGCCGTACTTGGCAATATTCCCGTTATCGGGGGCTTCTTTTCAGGGCCTCCTTTTGGTATTGGCCTGTTCACAGCGGGTCTAATCTTATCCATTATGATCATTCCCTACATTGCCTCGGTCATGCGTGACGTATTTGAGGTGGTGCCAACCCTGCTTAAAGAATCTGCTTATGGATTGGGTGCTTCTACCTGGGAAGTCATGTGGAAAGTCGTCTTGCCGTATACCCGCACTGGTGTCATTGGTGGCATTATGCTGGGTTTGGGTCGTGCATTGGGTGAAACCATGGCCGTTACTTTCGTTATTGGTAATGCCTTCCGCTTCCCCGACAGTATTTTCGCTCCGGCAAACTCTATTGCCTCCGCCATTGCCAACGAATTTAACGAGGCGGGTGGTTTGCAGAAATCGGCATTGATTGAACTGGGTCTTATCCTGTTCCTTATTACGACTATTGTTTTGGCACTTTCCCGTTTGCTCCTGGCTCGTGCGGCCAAGGGTGATGGTAAGAAAACTTAAGTGTACCGGATACAAAAAATGAATACACAATCTACATTTACCGCATCTGCACCCGTTAAGTCGCTGCTTAATAACGACAATCCCCTGTACAGGAAGCGTAGCAAAATCAATAAAGTCATGTTAACGCTGTCTTCCATGGCATTGGTTTTCGGTTTGTTCTGGCTTTTCTGGATTATTATGACCCTGCTGCTCAAGGGTGGGGCATCGTTGTCTCTCAGTTTGTTTACTGAAATTACACCCGGCCCGGGTGATTCGGGTGGCCTGGCTAATGCCATTCTGGGTTCCGTGCTCATGTCGGCAGTGGGTACCATCATTGGTACGCCCATTGGTATTATGGCAGGCACCTACCTGGCGGAATATGGCAATCGTGGCTGGCTGGCTCCATCCACCCGTTTTCTGAATGATGTTTTGCTATCGGCCCCTTCCATCATTATTGGTTTATTCATCTACTCTCTGTATGTTGCCAATGTTGGTCATTACTCAGGCTGGGCAGGTGCGCTGGCATTATCCATTCTGGTAATTCCGGTGGTGGTGCGTACCACCGACAACATGTTAATGCTGGTACCTAACACCTTGCGTGAAGCCGCTGCGGCTTTGGGTTGTCCCAAATGGCGTATTGTTACCATGATTTGTTATCGCGCTGCGCGTTCAGGCATTATTACCGGTGTATTGCTGGCAGTGGCCCGTATTATGGGTGAAACGGCTCCCTTGCTGTTTACCGCATTGTCCAACCAGTTCATGAGCTGGAACATGAATGCGCCCATGTCCAACCTGCCGGTGGTTATTTATCAATACGCGGCCAGTCCCTTTAAAGACTGGAACGAACTGGCCTGGGCAGGCGCAACCCTGATTACCCTGCTGGTACTGGGCCTGAATATTGTGGCTCGCAGTTTGTTCCGTAAATAAACAGATTATCGATATACAGATTTTAGGAAATTGAAATGGAAAATTTGCTTCCAGGCGATGAGACAAAGATCGAAATTAAAAACCTGAACTTTTATTATGGTGGTTTTCACGCGATCAAAGATGTAAACATGCGCATTGCCCGTAACAAGGTTACTGCTTTCATTGGTCCTTCAGGCTGTGGCAAATCCACCCTGTTGCGCACTTTCAACCGTATGTTCGAACTGTATCCCGGACAGCGTGCTGAAGGTGAGATTAACCTTGATGGTGAAAACCTGCTAACCACCGATACTGATATTTCATTGATTCGTGCAAAAGTGGGCATGGTTTTCCAAAAACCTACACCATTTCCCATGAGTATTTATGACAACATCGCTTTTGGTGTCAAGTTGTTTGAAAAACTCAGCAAGGCTGAAATGGATGAACGGGTTGAGTGGGCACTGACCAAATCGGCTTTATGGAATGAAGTGAAAGACAAACTGGGTCAAAGCGGTAACGGTTTGTCGGGTGGACAGCAACAGCGTTTGTGTATTGCGCGCGGTGTGGCGATTAAACCCGAGGTGTTGTTACTTGACGAGCCTTGTTCGGCACTTGACCCCATTTCAACCGTGAAAATCGAAGAACTGATTACCGAGTTGAAAAAAGACTATACCGTTGCCATTGTGACCCATAACATGCAACAGGCAGCCCGTTGTTCCGACTACACCGCCTATATGTATTTGGGTGAATTAATGGAGTTTGGCGAAACAGAAAAGATCTTTGTTAAGCCACAGCGCAAGGAAACCGAAGATTACATTACGGGTCGTTTCGGTTAATTTGCTTATAAATGCGAATGGCGTGTGGGTGGTTCGGCACTTTCCATGGTGGAAAGCTGCCTGAAAATACCACAATTTTCAACTGCCTGCGCCGTTTCGCATTGTTTTCTTAATTCAATCAGTTGTTTTTTCAGGTAAACCAGTTCCTGAATTCGGGCATCCACATGCCCCAGGTGCTCATCTATCACCTGGTTAAAGCAGGCACAATTGCTACTGCTCTCATCCTGCACCATCAAGAGCGTGCGAATTTCATCATGTGTCATATCCAGTGAGCGACAATTGCGGATAAACCGCAAGCGGTTAACATGCGCATCGCTATAGTGACGATAATTGCTGGCATTGCGCTCGGGCTTGGGTAGCAAACCCGCTTTTTCATAATATCTAATAGTTTCCGCTTTGCAGTTTAGCAAATTGGCTAATTCACCTATTTTCATGGAATACTCCAAAAATGCTTGACCTTGTAGTTACTACAGGGTGTTTAATCATTATAAATGAATAACAGCATAAATGGAGTCAGTCATGTCAAGCTGTTGCCAGCAAGATAATCATAGTCAAGATCACGCTAATCATGATCATAAAGAAACAGCCGGTGGGTTAAGGGATCTGCAGCCTCAACAGCGGGTGGGCGATGGCGTGCAAACACCCATTCGTATCATGCAAATGGATTGTCCTACCGAAGAACGGATTATACGCAGCCGGCTTGAAAATACCGCCGGGGTAATGACCCTGCAATTTAATTTGATGCAGCGTGAATTGCTGGTGATGCATCAACCTCATGCGTTGGATGCCATTCTGGCGGAAATTAAATCTTTGGGTTTTGATCCGCAAACCGCAGAAATGGAAAGTGCGAATGCAAAAAGCAGTCCACAGAAAAGCAGTTTGCCCTTTGGCTGGAAATTGCCGGTAGCCGCGATTTTGGCGATATCCTCTGAAATTGCTCATTGGGTTGAGTGGCCATGGGTATTTTCTGCTTTATTGGCGATACTGGCAGTGGTTTTATCGGGACAGGGTACTTATCGCAAGGGCATCATAGCCTTACGAAATTTTCAGCTGAATATTAATGCACTGATGACCATTGCCGTTAGCAGTGCTTTGTTGATCGGGCAGTGGCCCGAGGCCGCAATGGTTATGGTGTTGTTTAGCATTGCCGAGTTGCTGGAAGCCAAATCACTGGATCGCGCCCGTCATGCCGTGGGCAATTTGCTGGAAATGGTGCCACAAGTTGCCTGGGTTTCTCAGGCAGGTGGGGACTGGCAGGAATTGCCGGTAGGGCAGGTTAAAACAGGCGATATTGTCCGGGTGCGTCCGGGTGAGCGGGTTCCACTTGATGGCACTGTTCTCAAGGGAAATTCCACGGTAGACCAGGCGCCGATTACCGGTGAAAGCATGCCGGTAGACAAGCAGCAGGGTGATGAGTTGTATGCCGGTACGATTAACCAAGGCGGCCTGCTGGCATTCAGGGTGGATACTCCTGCTGAAAACAGTACCTTGGCCCGTATTATTCATGTAGTTGAACAGGCTCAGGCAAGCAGGGCGCCTTTGCAGCGGTTTGTGGACCAGTTTGCCAAATACTATACGCCGTTAGTCTGCCTGTTTGCTTTGCTGGTGGCTGTTTTAATGCCCGTTTTTTGGGGGACTCCGTGGTTGGAGGCTATTTATATGGCGCTGGTATTGCTGGTCATTGCCTGCCCTTGCGCCCTGGTTATTTCAACACCGGTTACGCTGGTTAGCGGCTTAACGTCCGCGGCTCGGCATGGTGTGCTGGTTAAGGGCGCTGCGTATCTGGAAAAAGGCCGGAAACTGCGCTGGTTGGCGCTGGATAAAACCGGTACTATTACACAAGGTAAACCGGTGCAAACCGACATGATGTTGATAGAAGAAAATCTTTCAGTTGACCAGGATGTGCGAGAAGTGGCGGCCAGTCTGGCGGGTTTGTCAGATCATCCAGTATCCATGGCAGTGGCACAGGCTGCCCGGGAAGCGGGTTTGCCGCACCATGAAGTTGAAGGATTTATGGCCTTGTCTGGCCGCGGTGTGCAAGGGGTCATCAATGGGGTTGAATATATCCTGGAAAGTCCACGTTATGCCCTTGATCAAGGTTTGCTTAATGCTTCGGTAACGCAAGCCATTCATACTTATGAAAGTCAGGGTAAAACCGTGGTGTTGTTGCGATGCGTAAATCGGGTGATGGCGGTATTTGCGGTGGCTGACACGGTTAGGCCGGATAGCCAGCAAGCCATCGAGATGTTGCATGCGCAGGGTGTTAAAACCATCATGCTGTCAGGAGATAATCAGCAGACGGTGCAGACCATCGCCAGTCAGGTTGGTATAGATCGCGCTTTGGGCCAGCAAATGCCCGAAAACAAGTTGAATGCCATTACAGAGTTGCAAAGTGCCGGCTTGGTAGGTATGGTTGGAGATGGTATAAATGATGCACCTGCACTGGCCCAGGCTGATATTGGTTTTGCCATGGGGGCAATAGGCACTGATACTGCTATTGAAACGGCCGATGTTGCCCTGATGGATGATGATTTGCGAAAAATACCGCATTTTATTGAGTTATCCCGTACTACCTATCGGATTCTGGTGCAAAATATTGCGTTGGCACTAGGTATCAAATTGGTGTTTTTGGTACTAACCCTGGCGGGTATGGGTACCATGTGGATGGCTGTTTTTGCGGATATGGGCGCTAGCATGCTGGTCGTCTTGAACGGGCTTAGATTGTTGTCTTTCAAGGCGACTCATTAAATGGATGGTGGGCATGGCAGATTTACGACAAGGAAATGATTGGTTGGATAAGCACGCGTTAATGGTACAAGGCCTGTGCCAAAAATTTGAAACACAGGAGGAAGTGCAGGCAATAGTTACGCAAACGCATATTTCAACGATTATTCTGGCCGGTGAATTTGCCTATAAGCTTAAAAAACCGCTAAAGTTGCCCTTCCTTGATTTTTCCACATTGGAAAAAAGGTATCAGTTCTGCCTTAAAGAGCTGACAATAAACCGGCGCACGGCACCCGAATTATATTTAGAGGTGTTGCCGGTGACCGGTAGTCCGCAAGCCCCTGAGATTAACGGTCAAGGTGTGGTAATTGATTGGCTGGTTAAAATGCGGCGTTTTGATAGTAGCCAGGAATTTGCCGTATTGGCACGGATGGGTACACTTACTTTTTCTCTGGTAGAAACACTGGCTCGGCATTTGGCTTATTTTCACGCGTCGTTGCCACGTTTGCCGGATACTGAAGTTAATAAAAAAACCACGCTTGACTGGTTGCTTGAAAGCTTTGATGAAATCAATGCGCATCCGCTTTTTCAAACCATGTCTGAAGCGCGGGAGTGGGGTGGTTTCAGGCAAGACCTGAAAGCAATGTTTGAAAGACACTTGCCATGGCGAAACCAGCGGATTCAGCAGGGTTTTTTCAGACCCTGTCATGGTGATTTGCATTTGGGTAATATCGTGCTTTGGCAAGACCGGGTCATGGCATTTGACGCGCTTGAGTTTGATGACAGTTTAAGCCATATCGACGTCATGAATGATTTGGCCTTTCCTTATATGGATTTATACGCCAATAGGCTCCCCGAGTTGGCTTCACGTTTGGTCAACACGTATCTGGAAGAAAGCGGTGATTATGAAGGACTGCGGCTTTTGCCTGAATATGCCGCTTACCGGGCACTGGTTAGGGCCAAAATTGCCTTAATGCAAGACAATAAAGAAAAATTCAGTCAATACTGGGTGTTGGCAAGAAATTTTGTTTACCCCAAAAAAAAGGGGGAGCTGGTATTGGTATATGGCTTGAGTGGCTCGGGCAAATCTACGGTGGCACAAATGCTGTCTGACACGACTGGCGGTATTCGGCTGCGTTCCGATACCGAACGCAAACGAATGTTTAATATAAGCTCACAACATGGTCAGGTGGTAAATAAAGATGTGCTTTATGCCCCTGAGGCCAGCCATCGGGTTTATAGCCGTTTGTTTGAGCTTGCTGAAATACTGTTGCAGGCTGGATTTAGTGCGGTTGTTGATGCCGTGTTTTTGCGCCAGGCTGATCGTGTCTTGTTTCATGATCTGGCAAACCGCTTGGGTGTGCCATTCAGGATGGTGAGTTGTGAGGCCCCTGAAAATATCATGAAAGACCGTATTATTAAAAGAGCGCAAACGGGTAAAGATCCATCGGATGCCACGGTAGAGGTACTGAGCACACAAACAGGCAGGTTTGAGCCCATGCCAACAGATTGGGAAAAATTCTCATCCAGAATAGTGAATGATGGTTCGCTGGAAGATTTAAGCCAGAAAGTACGGCAGTTGGCCGAGCTTTCTGGCAGGAAAAAATAAACGGCTAACAGGCTTATTGTGGTTCAACACCCGCTTTTGTAAACAGATCTGCCCATACGGGAATTTGCTGTTCAACCTTGGCTTGCAGTGCAGCAGGGTTGGCGTCGTTGGTGAGTACAGTGGCACCCAGTTTATCCATGCGCTCTATGAATTTTGGATCTTTTAAAGCAGTCGCCAATGAAGACTCCAGTTTTTCCATAACAGGTTTGGGTGTACCGGCCGGTGCCCACAGTGCGTGCCAGATACCAACCTGAAAGTCTTTAAAGCCCTCTTCCTGCATGGTTGGCAGGTCTGGAAGGGCAGGAGAGCGTTCTGCGCTGGTAATGGCGTAAGCTTTTACTTTTTTGCCCAGGATTTGCTGGGAAGTGTTGGTAGTTTGGTCACACAGCAAGTCGACCTGTTTGCCCAGCAGGTCATTCATGGCAGGGGCGGCACCTTTATATGGAATGGTAAGCAGGTCTACATCCAGAGCGGACATTAACAGGGTGCCACATAGATGACTGGCGGCACCAACACCGGCATTGGCTAATGTTATTTCGTCTTTGTGTGCCTTTACATATTCAACCAGTTCTTTCATGTTATTAGCCGGGAAATCTTCACGGGCAATAATGGTCATGGGAACGTCAACCACCATGCCAATAGGTTCAAAGCTTTTTATCGGATCGTAGCCCAGTTTTTTATACAGGGAGGGTGCGGTTGAAAACCCAATGTGCATGAGCAAAATATCGTAACCGTTGGGCTTTTGGTGGGCCACATGAGTTGTACCAATCGTACCGCCTGCGCCAGCCTTGTTTTCAACAATAACCGTTTCTCCCAGTGGGGCACGCATGGCTTCGGCCAATGAACGTGCTACGTTATCGGTAGGGCCACCCGCTGTAAACGGAATGACCATGTTAACAGGGCGATTGGGGTATTTGCTTTCTTCTGCCTGAGCGGAGAAACCCAGAAAACTTATGGCAATGCCGGTTGCCAGCATGGTTTTCTTTAAATACAACATTGTTACTATCCTTGAAGTAGAGAATAAAAATAAAAATTTCGTCTATTTTTTCTTATATCGTAAAAAATCATTGCATATGGCGAAATTTAAAAATACGTTTAGTTTTGTTTGGTAACAAGTAACTATATACCTTAAATATCAAAAATTGATTTTTATTAGTTTTATTAAAAGGTAATTTGATTTTTATCAGAGCCTGGTGTGGGGGTAAGGCAACTGATTAGTGTGAGGCGTTATTTTAATAATAATTCAAAGCCATCTTGGTGGTGTCGGTTAGGCAAGTAATGCTGCCTATAGGGAATGTTTATAGGTTAAACGCGCAGACACAAAAAAGCCGCTTCAGTTGAATTAACTATTAAGCGGCTAACTTGTGATATTCTTGGGAATTTATGGTCGGGACAGTAGGATTCGAACCTACGACCCTCTGGTCCCAAACCAGATGCGCTACCAGGCTGCGCTATGCCCCGACTTGTTTCGTTGCTGTGTTAAGCAGTGAAGAAAGAATTATGACATAACCGTATTGGTTTTTGCAAGTCATGAAATGAGATTTTTATGAAAAATGCAAAAAAACAACAAAAAATAAGCGTGATGATGTGGTTTTTCCTTATTCCCCCATTTATGGGGAGTGGGGGAGGGTAAGTTAATGGCCGGAATATTAATAAGCTAAATATCTGCGGTTAATCCCTGCCACGATAATGCCTGTAGTTGGGGTGCCCGTGTTTCTTGTTATGTTTCTTGTAGTATTTGCGGCTATGTCTTGGATGATCATCATAATAATAAACGGATCTTGGACGGGCATGGCGATGACGCTCCACATAAACTACGGGTGGTGGCGCATAATGGCGATGCGGTCTTTCTACAACAACGCCAGGCAATCCTATCCCAATATCAACGTTAATTTGTGCGTTTGCTGCTGACCCCATACTTAGCGCGGCAGCGGTTAAAAAGGGCAGTAATAGTTTTTTCATGGTTACTCCTGTCAGTATTTGAATTTGGCTTTATGGTTAGCGACTGTCGTAGGTTCTGCGACGTGCTTCAGGCCGATTCTCGAAGTTTCTGTCTCTGGGTGAGTACAGACTTGAGCGTGATCTTTCACCCCTGTTAATGGCGGGGCGGCGAACGGTGTTTTGGTTTTGTTCTGCGCGGCGGTTATATTGGGGGCGTTCAGTACGGCGATTGTTTTGGTTGTTGTTTTTTCTCCATTCACGCGTAGGCGTGTTGGGCTTCGCATCGTGGCGGACACGATCGGATCTGCGGTTCCAGTTGTTGCGATCGGTGCGTTTTCTGTCATTATCCCAATATCGTTTCTGATCGGCATGGCTACGGGTTACCCAGCGAGTGCGATTATTGTTGTAATGTCGGTAGTTATTAACCGTGTAGTAGGAATTGGTGTAGCCATATCCGCTACTGTATCCAGGACTATAATAATCATCGTAATAACCATAGCCATCATCAATTACGCAACCGGCAAGGCCAACAGTCAGGGCTATTACCGCAAGAATTTTTTTCATGTTGAACCTCGCACAAAGGATGAAGGACTGAAACTTTACTGTACAGCACTATAAACTTATTATCAGGTAATGCCCATTTCCAATTTGTTTCTCAAAACCACCCAAATGAAAGTAATAATTAAAAAACGGTATATTTGGAACCAATTGAAATAATGAGGGCTTTTTTGTTGGTATTTCAATCTTTTTTTTACTGGTTTTATGCGGTGTTTTTTAATGGTGTTGTAAAAATGTAATGGTTTTTATTGAAATATGTGTTTTTAGTAGTGCTGTGTAGACAGAATTTAAATAGTCATGCTATATTTCTTCTTTCTTAAGTGTGTCGCACTCGTGGTGAAATAGGTAGACACAAGAGACTTAAAATCTCTCGGGCATTGCGCCCGTGCCGGTTCGATTCCGGCCGAGTGCACCAGAGAGAAAAAGGAAGCTTGGCAGAGCGGTTGAATGCACCGGTCTTGAAAACCGGCGAGGGTTTGCGCCCTCCGTGAGTTCGAATCTCACAGCTTCCGCCAATATACAAAACCCCGGATACAGAAATGGTCCGGGGTTTTTTTATGGTTGTTATTTTATGCACAGGCCTAAAAAGGCTGGATGCGAAGAGGCAAACACAAAAGATGCTCATTAGAGGGCATTTTTTGTGTTTGGACGGCCCGTGTAGTGTCAAATTTGTTAGTATGGGTTATCTTTCGTTTTTTTATTAACGCGACGCAAGTCGTTATTTTGTTTATTATTAATATGTCAACTAATAAGTCGTACCGTATAGAAAAGGACTTATTGGGAACTAAAGAAGTCCCCGATAATGTCTATTATGGTGTCCAAACACTAAGAGCAATTGAAAATTTCAGGCTGTCTGGCATTCCATTGTCTCACTACCCTGATTTTATCAATGCATTTGCCATGGTTAAGCAGGCAACTGCACAGGCCAATTGTGAGCTTGGTCACCTTGGCCAGGAAAAATATGAGGCCATCAAAAAAGCCTGTCAGCGAATTATCGCGGGCGAATTTCATGACCAATTTGTGGTAGACATGATCCAGGGCGGGGCAGGTACCTCTACCAACATGAATGCCAATGAAGTGATTGCCAATATTGCGCTTGAATCCATGAATCACGCCAAGGGAGAGTACCAGTACCTGGATCCCAACAATGACGTGAACATGTCTCAATCAACCAATGACACCTACCCAACGGCAATCCGGTTGGGTTTGTTGTTCAGTCATGAGGCGTTGTTAACTAGCCTGGATAAACTCACCGCATCATTCGCTGTCAAGGCCAATGAATTTGAGCCTATCCTTAAAATGGGGCGAACCCAGCTTCAGGATGCGGTTCCAATGACCTTGGGGCAAGAATTCAAGGCTTTCGCCTCTACCCTGGCTGATGATATCCCCTTGCTGCGTTCAGTTGCCGCCAACTTGTTAACCGCCGTTAATCTGGGTGGTACCGCCATTGGTACGGGTATTAATACTGATCCCCGTTACCAGCAGCTGGTCGTTAGTAAGTTGGCTGAAATCAGTGCCCAACCAATGAAATCGTCTTTTGATCTGGTTGCCGCCACTTATGATATGGGTGATTTTGTATTGCTGTCAGGCATGCTGAAACGCACTGCGGTTAAATTGTCAAAAATCTGTAATGACTTGCGTCTGCTTGCCAGCGGTCCTCGCACAGGTATCAATGAAATCAATTTGCCGGCCCGTCAGCCAGGCAGTTCTATCATGCCGGGAAAAGTCAATCCTGTTATTCCAGAAGCGGTCAACCAGATTGCTTTTGAAATTATCGGTAACGATGTAGCGGTTACCATGGCATCAGAGGCTGGCCAGTTGCAGCTGAACGTGATGGAGCCCCTGATCGCCTACAAAATGTTTGATTCCATTTGCCTGTTATCGCGCGCGATGGATATGCTTAGGGAATTGTGTATTGATGGCATTACCGCCAATGCGGCGCATTGCAGTGCCCTGGCAGAAAACTCTATTGGCCTGGTAACGGCCCTTAATCCGTTTATTGGTTATGCAAACTCAACGCGCATTGCTAAAAAAGCGCTGGAAACGGGGCGTGGCGTTCTTGAGTTGGTTAAAGAGGAAAACCTGCTTGATGAAAAGGTTTTGGCCGATATCTTGCGTCCTGAAAACATGATTGCGCCACGTCTGGAAAGCGTTTCAGTCTAAATCCTGGCAAAGATATAAAGCAACATCGAAGGGGCTGGCAGCAGCCCCTTTTTCTATTTAACGGTCACTGTGTTTTTGATTGTCTGTGCATTTTTGGCATGTGCGTAAAGTCTTCTTCAAACAGCTTGTGTCTGCCATACCCTGCTAGAATAGAGCGCTTGATTACCCTGATTTTAGAAAAAAGGAAGAAGACAATGAAAGCAATTGAAATCTCACAGCCAGGTGGGCCGGAAGTATTAACTTTGGTAGAGCGTGAGAAACCGGTATTAAAAGCCGGTGAGGTTTTAATTAAAGTGACCGCAGCGGGCATTAATCGGCCTGATGTGTTCCAGCGTAAAGGTTCTTACCCGCCGCCCGCTGATGCCTCTGATTTGCCGGGCCTGGAAGTGGCGGGTGTGATTGTGGAGGGTGATGTTTCCGGTACCAATCTTAAAATTGGCGATAGGGTGTGTGCCCTCACCCCTGGTGGTGGCTATGCCGAATTCTGCGCGGCTCCTGCTGGTAACTGCCTGCCTATTCCCAAAGGGTTAAGCGATATTGAGGCGGCCGGTTTGCCAGAAACCTATTTTACGGTTTGGACTAATGTGTTTGATCGTGGGGCACTGGCCAAGGATGAAATCTTGTTGGTGCATGGTGGTGCAAGTGGTATTGGAACAACCGCCATCCAGTTGGCGCGTGCTTTTGGTAATACTGTCTATGCAACCGTAGGTAGTGATGAGCGTGTTCAGGCAGTAGAAGCCTTGGGCGCCAACAAGGGCATTAACTATAAAACCCAGGACTTTGTTGAGGAAATCAAAACCCTCACCCAGGGCAAGGGCGTTAATGTCATCCTGGATATGGTTTCTGGAGAATATGTCAATCGCAATATCAATAGTCTGGCTGATGACGGTCGTATCGTGATTATTGCCCAGCTGGGTGGCAGCAAGGCAACGATAGACACCAATCAGTTAATGCGCCGTCGCTTAACGATTACCGGTTCAACCCTGCGTCCGCGTTCGCCTGCGTTTAAAACTGAAATTGCCCAATCTTTGCAAAAGCATGTCTGGCCTTTGCTAGAGTCGGGTAAAATCAAACCAGTCATTCATGCTACTTTCCCCTTTGAAAAAGTGGTGGAAGCGCACACCATGATGGATGCGGGTGAGCAAATTGGTAAAATTATTTTGACTTTTGAAAATTAAAGACAAATCGGCCATATACGGGTTAGAATATTAGGTTAATTAAATTTAACCCGTATATTTACAAGCCGGATTTAACTATGACAACAGCAAAAACGCGTCAGCGACTGGTTATTGGGAACTGGAAAATGAATGGCAGCCTGGCTGCCAATGAAGTGCTTTTGAAAGGCATTCGTGAGGGTGTGGAAGATACGGGTGCACATAAAAACTGTACGATTGCTGTTTGCCCCTCTTTCCCTTACTTGGCGCAGGTGTCTCAGGTTTTGGCAGGTTGTTCTGTTTCATGGGGTGCGCAAGATGTCAGTTTGCAGGCGTCTGGTGCGTTTACCGGTGAAGTCTCTGCTGCCATGCTGAATGATTTTAATTGTGCATGGGCGCTGGTTGGTCACTCGGAGCGCCGTGCCCTGCATGGTGAAACCAGCGAGCAGGTAGCTTTAAAGGCACAGTCTGCCTTGGCGCATAACATTACGCCAGTGGTATGTGTAGGTGAAACCTTGCAAGACCGCGAACAGGAAAAAACCCTTGCGGTTATTCAGGCGCAACTGGCGCCGGTGCTTGCTCTTGGTGAACAGGCGGTGAATAAAATGGTTATTGCCTATGAGCCAGTCTGGGCCATTGGTACCGGTCTTACCGCTTCGCCAGAACAGGCCCAGGAAGTGCATGCTTATATCCGTGCCCGGCTAAACACCATTGGGGCCGGAAACGTTCAGGTTTTATATGGTGGCAGCGTTAAGGCTGCCAATGCGGCAAGTTTGTTTGCCATGGCCGACATTGATGGCGCACTGGTTGGTGGCGCTGCGCTGGTTGCCGAAGAATTTTTGAATATTGCTACTGCTTAATATTTTTGGAGTTTTACTTTTATGCCTTCATATTTATATCCATTGCTAACCGTAGTACAGGTGATTGCTGCGTTAAGCGTCATTGTGCTCGTGTTGCTGCAGCAGGGCAAAGGCGCCGATATGGGTTCTTCCTTTGGAGGGGGTTCTGCCGGTAGTTTATTTGGCGCCACGGGAGCGGCAAATTTTTTCTCGCGAGCAACTAAATGGGTTGCCGTGTTGTTTTTTGCGGCTACTGCGGGCCTTGCTTATTTAGGCAACGCCTCACCAGAATCAGCAACAAGCCAATCTGGCGGTAGTGGTCTGATGGAAGGTTTCCAGCCACAGAATCCCGCTTTGCCAGTAGCTCCGCCTAGTGGTGCTGCTGTTCCGGCAGCGCCTGTTGCGCCAGAAGCGCCGGCTGTACCTGCTGCACCCGCAGAACAAACAAGTGCTCCGGCTATAGAAGTGGCTCCTGCTTCAACTACATCAGAAACTGTTGTAGAAACGCTAACAGAACCTGCGCCAGTTTCTGAAAAACCAGCAGAAAATACGCAACAATAACAATTTTCTGGAAAATGCGTTATAATCTAATGCTTTCCAGAACATACTTTTGCTCATGTGGTGGAATTGGTAGACACGCTATCTTGAGGGGGTAGTGGCGAAAGCTGTGCGAGTTCGAGTCTCGCCATGAGCACCATCGGCTTTAAGTCGAACCAGTAAGAATGCAAACCCTTGCTCTTTTAGAGCAGGGGTTTTTGTTTTGGTGGATTAAAAACAGTGGCTTGCTAGACTATTAATTTTTAAGACTTAATTTGTGTATTTTGATAGATAAAATCAATTCAACTTGTTTGGATTGTTAATAAATAATTCGCAACCGGCCAGTATAGTATCAATTTACGTCACCAGAATAAAAACCTAGGGTATTCCCTTGATTTTTGTCAACAAATATTACTGTTTTACTCAACTATTAAGAAGAAATAGTGTTTAATGGTGAGTATGAGTTTATGACTTATCGTATGATATGAAGTTATAAAAAGTTTTTTCACAGGAGAAATATATGTCATTCAAAAAATTAGCACTTGCTGCTGTTCTGTCTGTTGCTGCAACCCCTGTATTGGCAGCCGAGTGTGTTGTAGATATTGAATCTAACGACGCAATGCAATTCAATACGAAAGAAATTTCCATCAGCAAAACATGCGAAGAATTCACGGTTAACATGAAGCACGTAGGTAAATTGCCTGCTGCTGCCATGGGTCATAACGTGGTTATTACCAAAACTGAAGACATGCAAGCCGTTGCTACCGATGGCATTGCTGCCGGTGCGGCCAAAGATTATGTTAAAGAAGGTGATGAGCGTATTGTTGCCCACACCAAACTGATTGGTGGTGGTGAGTCCACAACAGTGACTTTCCCCGTTAAAAACTTGGCTGCTGATGCTAATTACACCTTTTTCTGCTCTTTCCCTGGCCATTCTGCCCTGATGAAAGGTGCTGTAAAACTGGTTGATTAATAGGTAATCAAGCTTTTTAATAACCCTTGCCGGGAAAGCGGGGTTTATTAGATAAATACCTGGCGCCTGAGTTTCATTATGAGACTCAGGCGTTTTTGTATTTTATTAAATAGCTAAAATACTTATTTAAATTCAATAAGTTGTTTATAAAAGACACTAATCGGATATTAATGTAAAAGAATGAAAATATTATTTTTTTTTTAAAATTTAAAAACAACGTAAACCATTGATTTGTAAGTACATGTATTCTTTTTTACAAAAAATCCATTGTTTATGACAAAAGCAAACTAATGTGAAGTGCCTTTGTTTTTTATATCATTGACATACATGGTCGGCTAAGACAGCTGTAATTCAGGTGTATGTCTGGTATTCAAACTAGGATTTGGAAAATGAACAGGATTTACAAAAGCATTTTTAATGAACAAACAGGAACCTATGTAGCGG
>CAZPNE010000007.1:0-31125 GCA_964588255.1 uncultured Advenella sp.
TTTGGTTTTCATTTTTGGCATGATATAACCCAATAATGCTGATTAAAGGTGCCCAACCAAGCGCCGGAACTTGCAAAACCCTAATCAATTTTCATGCAAGACATCGTTCGAATTTACCCTGTAAAAGTAACTGATAAACAAAACACCTAAGGTTTTCCCCATGGGGTTGCCACAGGCTTGTTTACAAAACTCACAAAGCAGACCTAAGAGGTTGCAGGAAACCATTGATTATACGATGATTTTTGCCTTACTGTCTAATAAAAATCAAAAATAAGCCCGATTGTGTAGGCAAAATATCCACGCCGGCGTTTTTCCCGGCTTTAAAACGTTTTACCCAGCCCCCATTTAAGTATTGTTAAGACGGTTGTGAGAATAATTGTTTCGGATAGATCAATCCATTTGCTGACGATAACTGATGGCCTCTGAAAGCGAGGCAATATCAATATCATTTTCACCTGACATATCGGCAATTGTACGGGCTACCCGTAATACCCGATGCATGACCCTAACAGACCAGCTAAACCGCTGACAGACCTGCTGGATAAGCTTGTTGCAGACACTATCCAGCTGGCAATATTGGCTAATATCAGCAGCATCAAGGTGTGCATTCATCTTACCTTGCCGCACCTGCTGAATATTCCGGCAAAGCGCCACCCTTTCTTTGACAAGCACTGAAGGCTCTGCTGATGGCGCGGTTTCCCAGTCTCCCCGAAATGGATGCACCGTAATTTGCATATCAATCCGGTCCAGCAAAGGCCCCGACAACTTACCCTGGTAACGGTTGATTTTTTCAGGGGTGCATACGCAAGGTTTGCTGGCATGCCCCAGATATCCGCAAGGGCAAGGGTTCATGGCGGAAATCAATTGAAATTGTGCCGGATACACCACCGAACGGCTGGAACGGGTGATGCAAATCTCCCCTTTTTCCATTGGCTCTCGCAAGGATTCCAATGCTTTTCTATCAAATTCCGGCAATTCATCAAGGAATAGAACCCCATGATGGGCCATGCTGATTTCACCGGGCTTTGGCTGTGCCCCACCCCCAATCAGGGAAACCACTGAGGCAGAATGATGGGGAGACCTGAATGGCCTTTGCATGGACATGACCGCCTCACGCTGCGACAGGCTTTGCACCGCAGTTACCTCTAGCAGTTGCTCACTGGAAAGCTTTGGCAGCAGACCGGGTAAACGTTGCGCCAACATGCTTTTACCCACCCCCGGCGAGCCCGACATGAGAAGCCCATGACCTCCCGAAGCTGCAATCTCAAGTGCACGACAGGCAATTGGCTGCCCCTTGACATCAGACAAGCAGGGATAAACCGTTTTCTCATCACTGATGATTGCCCCGGCGGTTTCATACTTGGGGTTTGCAGTACCCGCCAGAAAATCGGCCACCTCTTTCAGAGTACTGGCCCCTAACACATTCAAGCCCTGAATATGTGCCGCAACCACGGCATTCTCTTTAGGCAAGACAAGTATGGCACCCTTGATTTTTTGCCGATACACCGACAGCCCGATGACTAACGGCGCGGCTACCGGGATTAACGCCCCCGTTAATGAAAGCTCTCCAGCAAAAACCGTTTTGGACAGCAAAGCAACGGCCTGTTCGGCAGGCATGATAATTTGCCCACTGGCCAGCAAAACACCCAAGGCAATGGGTAAGTCAAACCTGCCCGAGTCTTTGGGCAGATCGGCAGGGGACAAATTGGCTGTAAGACGACCGGCCGGAAACTGATAACCACAACTGGACAGGGCCGAACGCACCCGCTCACGACTTTCTTTTACGCCCGTACCCGGCAAACCCACAATATTAAAAGCAGGCAAACCCGACGCAACATGAACCTCGACACGCACTTCAGGGGCATGCATGCCCGCAATGGCACAGCTTTTTAATACCGCTAACGTCATAAATACTCCCACAACAGCGCTATATTATGTGGCCAGCAGACATTAAAAAAGGCCCTATGGGGCCTTTTTATCAATCGTTGAAAACACGATTACCAGTTCTTTTCTTCAATCACCTTAACTTGGGCTTCCAGGGCATCGATGCGTTGACGCAACTTGTCAACCATGGCCACCTGAATATCAAACTCCTCTCGGGTAACCAGGTCTAACTTGGAGAAACCTTGCGACATGAATGCCTTCACATTTTTTTCAATATCGGCAGCTGGACTTTTTGCAATTAGTTCCTGCATGTTTTTCTGAAATTCTTCAAAAATTTGATTACCGCTTTTCATGGTACACCCTTAAGCAAAAATATAAATATGTATAGTGAGATTGGTCATTATAGATAAGAATAAACCGACTCAGTTTAATAAACCAATCTTTTTTCAGATAAAGCCAAAGCAAAAGCAGTTCATAAAAAAAACGGGCATCTATGATTGAAATGCCCGTTTTGATCTACCGCTGACTGGTCTTGATTACTGAGCGGGTTTAACTTCTTCCTTAACCGCATCAGCTGCTGTGCTGTCTGCGCCAGAGGGCGATTCCATGAGATTGGAAGTAGCTTCTTTGACTGAGTTGAGCGCGTTAGAAGTGGTTTCAGAAATTTGCTCAGCGATTGCATCCACCTTTTCTTCGGCGCTAACAGCAGCTTCCTTGACAGACTCAACCACACTCTCAGTTACTGTCTTGGCTTCACCTTCAGAACTTGCTGCCTCTTCCTTGGCGGACTCTACAACACTTTCAGTAGTGGCCTCAGTTTTTTCTTCAACGCTCACCGTTTCTTCCTTCACAGACTCAACCACGGTTTCAGTGGTTGCCTTAACTTCTTGCTCAGCATTTGCCACTTCTTCCTTGACAGACTCAACAACGTTTTCGCTGCTTGCCTTGGCCTCTTGCTCGGCCACCTTGGTAGCATCAGCTATGCCTTCAGCAGTTGCCGCTTCATCTTTTTTCAGATTTTCTGTTGCTGACTTAACAGTTTCAACCACACTGTCAGTGGTTTTCTTTATTGCCTCTCCGGCAGTTTCAGTCGCTGCCTTGACCGCATCCGCTGCCTGCTGTCCGGCTTCTTTGGCTGAATCAATAGCGATATTAGTAGCCTCTGTCACTTTGTTGGCCACTTGATCCGCTTCTGTTTTTGACTCCTGATCACACCCAGCCAACACAAATGCTGAGGAAAATACCGCCAGCATACTTAATTTTGACAAAGAATATTTCATACATGCTCCTAAAAAAATAAATATCCAACAGTATCGACCAACATCAAAGAAAAAACAATGATTCCACTCTATGTCATTTCATTTAGTGATGTTTTTTTTGACTCATTGACCATTATTGACTAATTCATCCCTAGTTTAAGGCATTTGCACCATGATGAATCATGAATTGCACCAAAAAACAACCTAACGGGCCAATTTCATCCTTATTTATTGGCATGGTTTTTGCTTAATAACTGCTGAACGGATATTTCATCATTTTGGAATATCAAATTTTCACCCGTGATGGAGACTATCGTGAAATTGCTAACCGCCATTATCAAACCTTTCAAGCTGGATGACGTACGCACCGCCTTGGCAGATATCGGCATTCAAGGAATGACTATTACCGAAGTAAAAGGCTTTGGACGCCAGAAAGGCCATACCGAACTATATCGGGGAGCTGAATATATTATTGATTTTCTTCCCAAAATAAAACTTGAAACTGCCCTCCCAGACTCAATGATCGACCAGGCTATTGAAATCATTTGCCAGGCCGGCACGACAGGAAAAATAGGAGACGGAAAAATTTTCATCACCGATCTCGAACAGGTTATCCGCATTCGCACTGGCGAGTCTGGTGAGGCCGCACTCTAAATTAATATTTGTCAATGCAAACAATAACTTGAAGTCAATGACAACCCCTTATAGTTTTTAAAGGATTTCATCATGGATAAAGCCGATCTCGTCTGGGTCAGCATTTCTACAATACTGGTTCTATTAATGGTTATTCCTGGCCTGGCCATGTTTTATGGCGGACTGGTGCGCAGCAAAAATATTCTGTCTGTCATGAGTCAGGTTCTGGTGACCTTTGCCCTTGCCATTATCCTGTGGTTTGCCTATGGTTATTCATTGGCATTTACCGATGGTAATGCATTTTTTGGTAGTTTCAGCCGCTTGTTTTTCTCTGGCATGTATGACATAGGCAATGACACCTTTGCGTTGAGTGGCAGCATTCCCGAACTGACCTTCGCCTCCTTCCAGGCTACTTTTGCCGGTATTACCTGCGCGCTTATTATTGGTGGCTTTGCCGAAAGGATCAAGTTTTCCGCAGTCTTGATTTTCATGGCCATCTGGCTGACATTTTCCTATATCCCCGTCGCCCACATGATCTGGTCATCCACCGGTCTGCTTACCGGCGCAGCCTTGGACTTTGCCGGTGGTACCGTGGTGCATATCAACGCCGGTGTAGCCGCGCTGGTTGCCGCCTATATGGTTGGCCCTCGTGTGGGTTATGGTAAAGAAGCCATGCAGCCCCATAATTTAACCATGACCATGACAGGCGCTGCCCTGCTATGGGTGGGTTGGTTCGGCTTCAATGCGGGCTCTGCCTTAGGCGCCAATACTCAAGCAGCCCTGGCATTCTTCAATACCTTACTGGCTACTTCCGCCGCCATTATTGCCTGGGTACTGGCCGAATGGAAAATGAAAGGAAACCCTTCTTTGCTGGGTGCCGCATCCGGTGCCGTCGCCGGTCTGGTTGGCATTACGCCTGCCGCAGGCCTGGTTGGCCCGGTAGGTGCCCTGATCATCGGTTTTGTGACCAGCCTGTTCTGCTTATGGGGGGTTAATGGCCTGAAGCGCCTTCTTAATGTCGATGACTCCCTGGATGTATTTGGCATCCATGGTGTAGGCGGCATTATAGGTGGCTTGCTTACCGGTATTTTCAATGCAAAACCCCTGGGTGGCCCAGGCCTTGAAACCTTAAGTGAAATTCCTTACCAAGTATGGCTCCAACTTGAAGGCATGCTAATCACGGCGGTATGGTGTGCGGTTGTAACCTTCATTGCCCTGAAAATTGCCGGCCTGTTAACAGGCGGGATCAGGGTTGAAAAAGATGCCGAACGGCAAGGCCTTGATATCACCCATCATGGAGAACGAGGATATCATTTCTAAATAGTTTAAACCCACTCTCATTTGCGCCATTCATTGAACGAATGAATGGCGTTTTTTTTGATCCAATTTGATTAATCACAAGGATTTAATCGCAAAACTCCAAAAGCGAACCATTTATTGATATGAATCAAGGAAGACATTCAAATAAAAGGCAATATACACAAATTGATTGAAATCATTAAAGATGCATATAAAATATATCTTATTGATATCGCCTTATACTGTAAAGCATGACACAAAACCTTGATCCCCTTCTTATTAAAAATCGCAAACTGCTTCCCATCGTTCAAGGCGGGATGGGCGTTGGTATTTCTGCCAACAAACTGGCAAGTGCCGTTGCCCGCGAAAATGCCATTGGCACTATTGCCAGCATCGATTTACGTCACCTGCATCCGGATCTTTTAGCAAAATCAAAAGAAATCCCCGTGCAAGAAAACTACGACAAGCTTAATCGTATTGCCCTTGATCGAGAAATCAAGGCAGCCAAGGCCCAAACCAATGGTCAAGGCATGATTGCCGTTAACGTCATGAAAGCGGTATCCGACTACTCTGCCCTTATTACCCAAGCATGCGAATCCGGTGCTGACGCCATCGTCATGGGTGCCGGCCTTCCCCTTGAATTACCTGATCTGGCGGCCGATCACCCCGATATAGCCCTGTTTCCAATCCTGTCAGAGTCGCGTGGCATCAATATCGTGCTGAAACGCTGGATGAAAAAAAACCGCCTGCCCGATGCCATCATTATCGAGCATCCCAACCACGCTGGCGGCCATCTGGGCTCTACCAACATGACTGATCTCAACAACGACCGCTTCAGTTTCAGAAGGGTGCTTGAAGAAACCTCACAGGTTTTCAAACAATTAGGGCTTGAAAACGAAAAAATTCCGCTTATTCTTGCTGGTGGCATGGCCAACTTCAAGAAAATCCAAACGGCCCTTAAAGATTGGGGGGCCAACGCTGTTCAAATTGGTACCGCCTTTGCCGTTACCCAGGAAGGCGATGCCCATATCAACTTCAAGAAAACGCTTTCCGAAGCCAAGGAAGAAGATATTGTTGAGTTCATGTCGGTCGCGGGCTTACCTGCCCGTGGCGTCCTTACACCTTTCCTGAAAAAATACCTGAATAACGAACAAAAATTGCAGGACAATGCCAAAGCCGATCCTCGCCGTTGCGTACAAAGCATGAACTGCCTTAGTGTATGCGGGCTGCGCGATGGTATCAGTAAAATTGGCCAGTTCTGTATAGACCAGCGTCTTTCAGATGCCTACAATGGCGATGTCCGTAAAGGTCTTTTCTTTCGCAGCAAAGATCCCCTACCATTTGGCGACCAGATCCGTACCGTTTATGAAACTATTCAGTATTTCATAACAGGGCAGAAACCCGTTATGCCTGGCTAAACCAATTTATCTAACCGGCTCAGACCGGCCCTTCCTTCCTCAGTGTTCAACATTCAGACCGGTTTATAACCGGTCTTTTTTTATCTTCTGAAAACAGGGTTTTGCCAGAATGCACTATATAGGTGCAAGGCTCCGTTTAAATACCCAGCACATCCAGATCAATGTATTCGGCATGATTAAGTGACGTGGCAATTTTGCTTCTTAGGGCATTGGTATGAGACGTTCGCACTATTTTCTTTACATCAAGCAATTGTTGCGGATGCATTGAGAACTCGGTAAGACCCAAACCAAGCAACAAGCGCGTATAACGGGATTCACCTGCCATTTCACCACACACAGCCACTGCTTTACCTGCACGCTCTCCTGCCTGTATGGTTTGGGAGATCAGGCGTAAAACAGCCGGATGCAAAGGATCATACAAATCAGACACTTCGTTATCAACCCGGTCGATAGCCAGCGTGTACTGGATAAGGTCATTGGTACCGATTGAAACGAAATCAAGATGCCTCAGGAACGGTTCTATGGCAATGGCAATGGCCGGTATTTCAACCATGGCACCCAGTTCAATATTATCGGCATAAGCATGGCCTTGTTCTGCAAGCTGGTTTTTGGCAAATTCAAGTGCCTGTTTAACCGAATGCAACTCATGCAGATGGGACAGCATGGGAATCAAAATTCTTAACTTCCCGTGAACCGAAGCCCGGAGCAAGGCCCTTAATTGAGTCTGGAACATTTCAGGACGAGACAAACAATACCTGACCGCCCGTAAACCTAATGCGGGATTCACAGCTACCGTGGCTTCACCATCAAGGGTTTTATCTGAGCCGATATCTAGCGTACGAATAGTGACGGGTTTGCCCTTCATGGTTTTCAGAACATACGAATAGGCTTCGTATTGTTCTTCTTCATCAGGCAAATTTTCCCGCCCCATAAACAGGAACTCGCTACGAAACAGGCCAATGCCATCAGCCCCCAGGTTCATTACTTCATCAGCTTCATGTGGTAACTCTATATTCGCTTCGAGTTTGATTTTCTTACCATCAAGCGTGATGGCAGGTTCATCTTTATGAATTATCAATTCGGCGCGCTCACGAATATACGCATCCTGTTTCTTCTGGTATTCGGACAGGATAAGCATGGACGGATTGACAATGACAATGCCTGTCTCCCCATCGACAATCAACATATCTTTATCCCGAACCAGGCTGCGTATATTACCCAACCCCACGACGGCAGGGACATTTATGCTACGGGCAACAATCGCGGTATGCGAAGTCGCACCACCCAAATCGGTTACAAAAGCGGCAAAACGGGCCCCACGTAATTTAAGCATATCGGCCGGAGAAATATCATGCGCCACAACGATGGAAGAATTGATATCCATGTCGAATGACATATCGGGCAACAGGGCTGATCCCATCCCTGACAAAACCCGCAACACCCTTTCTATGACCTGATTGACATCAGCGACACGCTCACGGATGTATTCATCTTCCATGACTGAGAATTGATCTGCCAGCAATTGCCCCTGGGTACTTAAAGCCCATTCGGCATTATATTGGCGACTGGCAATGATTTCACGGGTTTGCTCTGACAGCATGGGATCAGAAACCAACAGGCGGTGAACATTCAGCAAAGGAGCCAGTTCTTTGGGTGCATCAGCCGGCAGGTTTTTGATAATATGCTGCAGATCTTTGTAAACCGTTTCAAGTGCAGCATCAAGACGAGCACATTCCTGTGGGACATCTTCGGTGGCAATGCGATAGTGAGCGACCTCTAGCGTGGCCGCACCCATAATAACCGCACGACCAATAGCAACCCCCCGGGCCACACCCTTGCCACGCATTAACAGAACGGCGGTTGAAGGGTGGATATCCTTTGACTCTCTCATGTACTGGCCCAATGTTAGTGTTTACTCTGGCTCACCAAATTTGCCATTGAACAAGGCTTCAATTTGCTGCAGCGCATCAGGGGCGTCATCACCCATTGCTTCTAGCGTGACAGCCGAGCCCTTTCCTGCCGCCAGCATCATGACACCCATGATGCTTTTTGCATTTACCCGCTGCGAAGCACGACTGATAAATATTTCACTGCTAAACGAACTTGCCAGCTGCGTTAATTTGGCGGCAGCCCTGGCATGCAGCCCCAATTTGTTGCTAATAATAATATCTACGGAAGCCATAATTAATCTTATACGTTAATAACCGGAATTTATTGATCCTTGGCAAGATCAATGCATTTCATGCCTTTTTTCCCACCCTCGAAAACGGACTCGCATAATTCTTCCAGGGGCTTATCACGGTAACGGATAGCATTTAAAATCATGCACGCATTGGTACCTGAAAGAATATGTGCCTTGACGCCGGTGTCTTGTAAAATCTGCACTGCCCTTGCACCAATATTGGCGGGCGTTGCACCGCCCAAATCAGCCAAAACCAATACAGCATTATTATTGCCTGTCATATTTCTTAATTGACCGGTAATTTCACTGACCTTTTGGTCCGGATCCACATCGGGTTCAATATCAAAAAAAACAAAGTTTTCTACATTCCCATAGACATGGTTTGCACAATCATGCAAGGCAGATGCTAAAGGAACATGCGCAATTATTGCAATCGCAGTCATAAAACAACCTCAAGCGGGTAAAACAGCTTTTTCAAGCGCTTGGGCAAAGTGTTCTGCCACATCAAAACCGGTTTGCTCTGTAATCTCTACAAAGCAGGTCGGGCTGGTCACATTGATTTCAGTCACGTAATCACCGATTACATCAAGTCCTACCAGCAACAAACCCCTTTGTCTTAAGACAGGCGCAATAGTTTGCGCAATATGCAGGTCACGTTCGGTTAGTTTTTGGGCCACACCACGTCCGCCCGCAGCAAGGTTACCCCTGGTTTCACCTGCCAGCGGAATTCGTGCAAGCGCATAAGGCACCGGCGCACCGTCAATAAGCAGGATACGCTTGTCACCATTGGTAATTTCAGGAATAAAGCGCTGCGCCATAATGGTCCTGTGCCCTTCCTGCGTCAGCAACTCGAGGATCGCGTTTAAATTGGCCTCATTCTGGAGAACCCGGAAAACACCACTACCACCCATGCCATCAAGCGGCTTGACAACAATATCCTGGTGCTGGGCGTGAAACTGCCTGATTCGGGCCATATCACGGGTAACCAGGGTTGGTGCGGTAAATTCGGAAAATTCGGTAATCGACAATTTTTCAGGGTGGTTGCGGATCGCAGCACCTGAATTGAATACTTTAGCCCCTTGCTGCTCGGCATATTCAAGCAGATGAGTGGAATACACATACTCCATATCAAATGGAGGATCTTTGCGCATAATGGTTGCATCAAAATGCACCAATGGGAACTCATTATCTTCGGAGGTATAGGTCCACCAGGCATAACCATGCAAATTGGCATTTTCTTCAATTTGAATGGAACGCGAACGGACGAAAACCCGGCCTGTTTCAATAAACAGGTCACCCTGCAGGGCAACACTGATAGAATGACCGCGCTTTATCAAGGCACGCATCATGGCGACCGATGTATCTTTATATGCTTTTAACAAGGGTAATGGGTCTACGATGAATAATACGTGCATTGCTATACTTCCAAAGAAACTCCCGCCGGTTAAAGCGGGATATATTGAGTCATAAAAACTGAATGACCAGGTTTATTCAGTCTTGCCGCCTGCCGCTTTTTTGCGCGGCGCAAGCACCATTACCATTTGACGTCCTTCGAGCTTGGGCATGGCCTCAACCTGGACCGTATCGCCCAGATCTTCCCGAATTCGTTCTAACACGCGCATACCCAGTTCCTGGTGTGCCATTTCACGTCCACGGAAACGAAGTGTTACCTTGGCTTTGTCACCATCATCGATAAAACGACGCAGGTTACGAAGCTTGACCTGATAGTCACCTTCATCGGTGGCAGGACGGAACTTGACTTCCTTGACCTGAATCACTTTTTGCTTGGCCTTGGCTTCTTGCTGACGCTTTTGCTCCTGGTATTTAAATTTGCCGTAATCCATCAAACGACAAACCGGAGGCGACGCATTAGGCGCGATCTCGACGAGATCGACATCTGCCTGCTCAGCCATACGAATGGCTTCAAGTGTTTTCACAACGCCTAACTGCTCTCCTTCGAGGCCAATCAGACGAACTTCAGGAATGCGTATTTCAGCATTTATGCGATGGGATTTTTCGGTTGCGATGTTAACAACTCCTTAAAAAGATAATAAATTACGCCTTGACATCCTGACGTAAAGCCACATCAGTGCGAAGACGCGCGATGAAATCATCGACAGATAGTACACCCAAATCAAGGTTGCCGCGACCACGGACGGCCACAGCGCTATTTTCCAGTTCTTTTTCGCCAACAACCAGGATATAAGGTACTTTCTGCATACTGTTTTCCCTAATTTTACGAGTGATTTTCTCATTGCGCAAATCGGCGGAAGCACGGAAGCCCTGCTTGCTTAAAACATCCACCACTTTGTTGGCATATTCGGAAAACACCTCGGAAATGGGGCATACAACCACTTGTTCGGGTGCCAGCCATGGTGGCAATGCACCCGCATAGTTTTCAATTAGCATGCCGATAAAGCGTTCTAGCGAGCCCAGAATAGCCCGGTGCACCATAACCGGTGCACGACGCTGATCAGATGCATCAACATATTCTGCACCCAGGCGTACCGGCATGGAAAAGTCTACCTGAACCGTACCACACTGCCAGTGACGGCCAATGGCATCCTTCAGGGTGTATTCAATTTTGGGGCCATAAAAAGCGCCTTCCCCGGGAGAAATTTCAAACTCGCAGCCAGAGCGACGCAGGCTTTCCATCAGCGCCTCTTCAGCCTTGTCCCAAATGGCATCATCACCAATACGCTTTTCAGGGCGTGTGGCAACTTTATACAACACATCGGTAAAGCCAAAATCACGATAAACCTTTTGCAGCAGCGCCGTAAAATTCGTACATTCACCTTGCAACTGGTCTTCGGTACAGAAAATGTGACCATCATCCTGGGTAAAGCCACGCACACGCATCATGCCGTGCAAGGAACCAGAGGGTTCGTTGCGATGACACTGGCCAAACTCGCCATAGCGAATTGGCAACTCACGGTATGAATGCAATCCGGAATTATAAATTTGAACATGGCCAGGACAGTTCATTGGTTTAAGGCCATAAACCCGATTTTCGGATTCGGTCGTGAACATGTTCTCTTTATAGTTGTCCCAATGCCCGGTTTTTTTCCACAGGGACAAATCAAGAATTTGAGGTGCTTTTACTTCCTGATAGCCGTTATCAATGTAGACATTGCGCATATACTGTTCAACCTGTTGCCAGATTCTCCAGCCCTTAGGATGCCAGAAAACGAGTCCCGGACCTTCATCCTGAAAGTGGAACAGATCGAGTTCTTTGCCCAGTTTGCGATGATCACGCTTTTCAGCTTCATCAAGCATGTGCAAATATTGCGCCTGCTCATCTTTGTTAGCCCAGGCAGTACCATAAATACGCTGGAGCATTTCATTGTTGCTGTTGCCACGCCAGTAAGCACCGGCCACTTTCATCAGTTTAAAAACTTTAAGCTTACCAGTTGAAGGCACGTGAGGACCACGGCACAAGTCGATGAAATCACCTTCACGATACAGGCTGATGGGCTCGTTAGTCGGAATCGAGGCAATGATTTCAGCCTTGTAGTGTTCGCCCTGTTCCTTGAAAAAAGCGACTGCATCGTCACGCAGCCACTCCTCACGGGTAACTACTTCGTCTTTTTTGGCCAGTTCGTGCATTTTCTTTTCAATTTTCTGCAGATCTTCTGGTGTAAAAGCACGCTTGTAAGAAAAGTCGTAGTAAAAACCGTTATCGATAACTGGGCCAATAGTAACTTGTGCCTCGGGAAACAGCGATTTTACGGCATAGGCTAGCAAATGGGCAGTAGAGTGACGGATAAGATCCAGGCCTTCTGGATCTTTTGCGGTCACGATAGACAGTTGTGCATCTTGTGTAATGACAAAACTGGTATCCACCAACCTGCCTTCTTCAGATCCTACTGTCACCTTACCCCCCAGGGCAGCTTTACCCAGGCTGGGCGCGATAGTCGTAGCCACCTCACCTACACTGACCGGGTCGGTGAATTGGCGCTGAGAACCATCTGGTAAGGTAATCTGAATCATTTAAATG
Organism: uncultured Advenella sp.; assembly: GCA_964588255.1. Lineage (GTDB taxonomy): Bacteria > Pseudomonadota > Gammaproteobacteria > Burkholderiales > Burkholderiaceae_B > Advenella. Next base: position 12,673 of record CAZPNE010000007.1, read on the forward strand.
CCCTAATAAAAAATAAAAAACGCGACTAGTGTTTAGTCGCGCTTATGATGAGACTGCAAGAAAAATTTACGAAACAAACTCTCACGATCGCGACTAGAAATTTTTGGTTTCCGTTCTCGTAGTTCGTGCAGTTAAGAATTCCATTTATTCGAGTCTCTACCAAATACAATAATCATTTAATTCTAACATTTTCTGTGTTTTGGCATAATAAAAGCCGTGTTTGCATGAAAAAAACATCTCTATATGTTGTAAAACAGACCAAACCATCAGGATTATCCTTACCTTCCTGTTCTTGATGGACCGCAAACGCCATGAGATCTTTAAATTTACCCATGCATCGAGATTTGTTACATATTAGCGCAACTGATAAACCTGCTAAACAATTACACCATCAATCTGGGTTACAATTTAACTCTTTGTTTATTCTCAATATTTAGACTCATGCAACTATTCAAATCCACTCGTCTTGGTTTCGCGCTTGCATTTATTTGCCTATTAAGCGCCTGCTCAAGCATAAGCCCTGGCAATAATGAAATGAGTCACCTTCAAATAACGCAAGATGCGCGCGGCGTTGCACTTACCTCACGCGACAGCGATTTATTTCTACCCGGCTCGGCCGCCCTTTCTTCAAATGCCGCCCCATATCTGAACAAAGTGGCTGAATTACTTAAAGACCGCCCCCACCGCAAAGTACTCATCGACAGCATGTCTGAAAACGCAGGTTCTACCGAATTGAATCAGGAATTGCAGGAAGTCCGCTCGCTAACACTTATGAAAGCCCTGACTGACCGTGGCATTGATAAAAACCGGCTAGCCTACACCCAACCCAATATCTCAACAGGCCAAACAGGGAACAATAATGGCAACCAATACAAAACCAAAATCATTATTCTGGGTGAAAACACCAGTGATATGAATGTAAGCACCATAGAACGTTTCTTTGATGGCCTATACAAATTCGGCAATAATATTTTTAATTAACCAAGCTTGACCTGACTGTCCCATCAACCCATTCAATTCTTCATTATAAAAGTATGGCTAAACCAATTATTTCAAATTCCATTCTGGCCATTGTGGCAGTAGGCGTACTGTTTTTCATTGGTAAATCTGTTTATGATGTTTTTACCCGTGCACCTGTCAACGGTGTTGAAAATAGCCAGCCCCCGCATAACAACAATCAATCCGGCCCCACCGTCTCGGGAACCATCCAATTGCCCGCTGAGGACAATCTGGAACAAACCGCTAACCCAAGTGCCTTGCCTGCCGAAACCAGTAATGAACCCTCAAGCCAGAACCAGCCCCCGGCACAGGAACCCGCCATTACGGTAAACAATTCAGCATCGCAAACACCCAACACTGAAAAAAACCCGGTTACTGAAACCGTCTCTGCCCCTGAAGAGGCAGACGGCCCTCACGCACTTAAATCCAATCCGGATCTCAAGCAAGCAATTCCTCCGGTACCACTGGCTCCACCCAGTCCGTTCCCGACGCCTGCCGCACCCGCTTCAGATGAACAGTTGTTTGAAGCGACCGGCAACCTTAATAACCATCAAACCCCTGAAAATACCATCATTAATGATAGCTTTCCTGCACCACAGGCTGATTTTCCAGCACCAGACACACCACCGGAATTCATCAACGAATCCGCACCTTTCGAGGTGGGAGAAGGCTCACCATTTTCAAATTTCCCGGCCCCCATCAATAACGGCAATACTAATCCCGGCTATGTCAACCCATCAAATCCCGAGTTAGAACGCCTACAAAACCTGCGACAGCAAAAAGAACGCCTTCGCAACGACCTTGGTTTTTAAATTTTCAAAACTTGACATTAATAAAAAAATCCAGACTTTCATCTGGATTTTTTTATTCCTAGCCAACATTAAAGCTTAAATATTTTAATACCTTAATGTTTTACCGGATTATCAATACTGGCTGCTGTTTTGCCTGCTGTCAATGCTTCTTGGGCCAGCTTGGCAATTTCCGCTTCTGACAATGGCGTTGGCAAACGCTCCAGGGCAACCTCAAGAACACGATCAATCCAACGCACCGGAATAATTTCCAGGTGGTTTTTGACATTATCAGGAATTTCAGACAAATCCTTGACGTTTTCTTCAGGAATAAGAACCGTTTTGATACCGCCCCGATGGGCTGCCAATAACTTTTCTTTCAACCCGCCAATAGCCAGTACCTCACCACGCAGGGTAATTTCACCCGTCATGGCTACATCAGCCCGCACGGGAATGCCAGACAAGGCAGAAACCAAAGCGGTGGTAATGGCAATACCGGCGGAAGGACCGTCTTTAGGTGTAGCGCCTTCTGGAACGTGAATATGAATATCCTTTTTCTCGAAGATGCTATCGGCAAAGCCAAGCCTGTGTGCACGCGACCTTACCACCGTACGTGCAGCCTGCATGGATTCCTTCATGACATCACCCAAAGAGCCTGTATGCTGAATAACCCCTTTACCGGTTACTGCCGCTACCTCTATGGTTAACAGATCACCACCCACTTCCGTCCAGGCCAGACCAGTTACCTGGCCAACCTGGTTTTCTTTCTCGGCCATGCCAAAGGTGTATTTGCGCACACCCAGATACTCAGCAAGATTCTCATTGCTTACAATGATTGCCGGTGCAGTGACTATGCTGGCTGCTGTTCTGGAAGTGGACTTGGCACCCATGAGAATTGCCTTGATCACTTTCCGGCAGATTTTACCCAGTTCACGCTCCAGTGCCCGCACACCCGCTTCACGCGTGTAGTAGCGAACAATATCACGTACCGCGCTTTCCTCAATCTTGAGCTCACCTTCTTTGACGCCATTGTTTTTCATCAACTTTGGAATCAGGTGATCAAGTGCAATTTGCACTTTTTCTTCTTCGGTGTAACCAGACAAATGAATCACTTCCATCCGGTCAAGCAAAGCAGCCGGAATATTCAGGGAGTTACTGGTTGCCACAAACATGACATCAGACAAATCATAGTCAACTTCGACGTAATGATCCTGGAATGTATGGTTTTGCTCTGGATCAAGCACCTCAAGTAAGGCAGAAGATGGATCACCACGGAAATCCATGCCTAGCTTATCGATTTCATCTAACAGGAACAAAGGATTGCGCACACCTACCTTAGTCATGTTTTGCAAAATCTTGCCGGGCATTGCACCAATATAGGTACGACGGTGACCGCGAATCTCAGCCTCGTCACGAACACCACCCAGCGCCATGCGAACATATTTGCGATTAGTTGCACGTGCAATAGATTGACCCAGCGAAGTTTTACCCACACCAGGAGGGCCTACCAGACAAAGAATGGGAGCCTTGACTTTATCAACTCGCTGCTGAACTGCTAAATATTCAACAATACGCTCTTTTACCTTTTCCAAACCATTATGGTCATCGTTAAGGATTTTTTCGGCATTTTCAAGCGAGGTATTGATGCGACTTTTCTTCTTCCATGGCAAACCGATCAGGGTATCAATATAATTCCTGACAACAGTTGCTTCGGCCGACATGGGAGACATCAATTTGAGTTTTTTAAACTCGGCATCTGCCTTGGCTCGGGCCTCCTTGGGCATTTGAGCTGCTTCGATTTTCTTTTCAAGCTCTTCAAGGTCAGCGCCCTCTTCGCCTTCTCCCAGCTCTTTCTGGATGGCTTTTACCTGTTCATTCAGGTAATAATCGCGCTGGCTTTTCTCCATCTGTTTTTTAACACGGCCACGAATGCGTCTTTCAACCTGAAGGATATCGATCTCAGCCTCTATTTGGCCCAGAAGCGCCTCAAGACGTACTGTCACATCCAGCTCATCAAGCAGGTTTTGTTTTTGCTCCAGTTTTAAGGGCAAATGCGCGGCAATGGTATCGGCAAGACGATCGGTTTCTTCTATGTTATTTAATGAAGAAAGGATTTCCTGCGGTATTTTTTTATTCAGTTTGACGTATTGATCAAACTGGGACACGACAGTACGGCGCAATGCTTCCAGCTCTGCGGTATCTTCGCTAGATGGAACAATAGGCATCACCTTGCCGATGAAGTTGGATTCCGTATCACGGATTTCTTCAACGTGTGCACGCTGAAGCCCTTCCACCAGCACCTTCACGGTACCATCGGGAAGTTTCAACATTTGCAATATAGTGGCAATACTGCCAATTTCATAAATATCTTCAGGCGCCGGTTCATCTTTGCTTGCCGTTTTTTGGGCAACCAGCATGATTTGCTTACCAGCCTCCATCGCTGCCTCTAGGGCACGAATGGAACGGGGCCTACCTACAAACAAAGGAATAACCATGTGGGGAAAAACCACTACGTCACGCAAAGGCAACAACGGCAACTCTATTGATTCTGCAGGCAAAATTTGACTCGCAGACATAAGCAATTTCCTTGAAAACAATCTGTTATTAATAATACTGATAGGAATATGGAGACCAAACCGAAAAATTCAAGGCTTGCCCCCATATGCTACCCAAATATTGTTTATGCTGCTGCGTTTTTTAAATTACGGGCTTTGGTGTCGGAAGAAGATGCTTTTTCTGCTTCGGCATCATCACTGAAAAGCAGTAACGGTGTACCGGTACCATTAACCGCGGCTTCATCAAGCACTACTTTAATGACATTCTTACGGGAAGGAAGGTCAAACATGGTTGACATGAGCGAGGCTTCAAGGATGGAGCGAAGACCACGGGCACCTGTTTTACGCTTCAGTGCTTTCTTGGCAATGGCAACCAATGCCTGAGGACGAATTTCCAGCTCAACGTCCTCCATGGCAAACAGTTTCTGGAACTGTTTGACCAGCGCATTTTTGGGCTCGGTCAGGATCCTGACCATCGCCTCTTCATTCAATTCTTCCAGGGTTGCGACAACCGGTAAACGGCCAACCAATTCAGGAATCAGGCCGAATTTGACGATATCCTCGGGCTCTACCGATGCAAAGACCTCTCCGACGCCTTTTTCTGATTTTGACTGAACCTGCGCACCAAAACCAATACCTGATTTTTCTGTGCGGTTTTGAATGACTTTTTCAAGACCGTCAAAAGCACCACCCACGATAAACAGGATATTAGTCGTATCAATCTGGACAAAATCCTGATTGGGATGCTTGCGTCCACCTTGAGGAGGGACAGAAGCGACTGTACCTTCGATTAATTTAAGCAATGCCTGCTGCACACCCTCACCGGACACATCACGGGTGATGGAGGGATTGTCGGATTTACGCGAGATTTTATCTATTTCATCAATATATATAATGGCACGCTGTGCTTTATCAACATCATAATTGCAATTTTGCAGCAACTTCTGAACGATATTCTCAACGTCCTCACCGACATAACCGGCCTCGGTAAGCGTGGTGGCATCTGCCATGACAAACGGGACATCAAGCTGACGGGCAAGCGTTTGAGCCAGCAAGGTTTTACCTGAACCGGTAGGCCCAATGAGCAAGATATTACTCTTGGACAATTCAACCTCTTCGTCTTTATTTAATTCACCATGACGGATGCGTTTGTAATGGTTGTAAACGGCCACCGCCAAACTACGCTTGGGCTGATCTTGCCCAATAACGTACTGATCCAGAAATGACTTGATCTGTGCGGGGGTTGGCAACTCTGTTTTGATCGCTTCGCGAGCATCTTCATGTGCACTGTCCCGGATAATTTCATTGCACAGTGCAATACACTCATCACAAATAAAAATCGAACCGGGCCCTGAAATTAACTTGCGAACATCATCCTGACTTTTGTTGCAAAAAGAACAATGCAAAATTTTGCCATCGGAAGAACTGTTTTTATCTGCCATATTAAGTATATATATCTCGTAAAAAAGGCCGACCGTATAAAGGTCGGCCATTAACATTACCTTCAGGGTTAGTATAGCAAAACTATACTCCTGCAGCCCTTGTGGTAAGCACTTTATCAATTAAACCGTAAGCCAGTGCATCTTCGGGTGCCATGTAATTATCACGCTCGGTATGCTCACGGATTCTTTCAATAGGCTGCCCGGTATTGCTGGACAAAATCTGGTTCAAGCGATCACGCAAGCTAAGAATCTCGCGAGCCTGAATTTCGATATCGGTTGCCTGACCCTGTGCACCACCCAAAGGCTGGTGAATCATGATGCGCGAGTTGGGCAGGCTGTAACGCTTACCCTGAGCGCCGGAACTTAGCAGGAAAGCACCCATGCTGGCAGCCATACCCGTACACAATGTTGAGACATCTGGTTTGATGAACTGCATTGTGTCGTAAATGGCCAAGCCCGCATATACACCACCGCCAGGCGAGTTGATATACAGGGAAATATCCTTATCCGGATTTTCGGACTCAAGGAACAGTAATTGTGCAACCACGAGATTAGCCGACTGATCATTAACCGGCCCTACAAGGAAGATAACGCGTTCCTTCAGAAGACGGGAATAAATATCATATGATCTTTCACCGCGACCAGACTGCTCTATAACCATGGGGATATAGCCAAGTCCGGTCGGTGTCACCGACTCGCTCCCATGCATGGACGCATAAAAATCGGTAAAACGGTGCATCATTACATTGTTCCCATTAATTCATCAAAAGCGATGGTTTCTTCAGCCACTTTTGCCAAAGACAAGACATGGTCAACCACGTTGTCTTCAAGCACAACAGCTTCGATTTCAGCACGACGCTGGCGATCAGCCAGATAGTAGCTGATAACCTGCTCAGGTTTTTCGTAGTTTTGAGAGAATTCTTCAATGCGGCCACGAACCTGCTCAGGGGTAACCTGTAATTTGGCCTGTTCAACCAACTCACCCACTAACAAGCCCAAACGTACGCGACGCTCGGATTCTGATGTAAATGTTTCGGCAGGGATAGGCATTTGGTCTGCATTAGGCACACCACGTTGCTTGAGTTCTTCGCGAGCGGCGGCGATACGGGACTGAACATCGTTATCAACCAGCGCTTTAGGAATATCAAAGGTGGCGGCGTTTGCCAAGGCATCCATTACACTACCTTTAGTACGGCCCTGGATACGGTTTTTAACTTCACGCTCGATGTTGCTGCGGATCTCGGCAAGCAGTTTTTCGGTATCACCCTCTGGCTGACCCAATGACTTGGCGAATTCTTCGTTGATTTCAGGCAATACCGGTTCGGCAACTTCTTTAACCGTAATGGTGAATTCAGCGGTTTTACCAGCGACTTCCTTACCGGCATAATCTTCAGGGAAAGACAGGGGGAAAGTTTTGCTTTCGCCGGCTTTCAGGCCGGTTGCGGCTTCTTCAAATTCGGGCAACATGCGACCCTGACCCAACAGGAACGGGAAGTTTTCAGCTTTGCCGCCTTCAAATTCAACGCCATCGATGGTACCAACGAAATCCAGGGTAACGCGATCATCATTTTGTGCAGCACGATCTTCGCGGGCTTCGTAAGTAGCACGCTGTTTACGCAGGATATCAACGGTACGGTTGATTTCATCATCGCCAACTTCAGCGGTAAAGCGCACCACTTCCAGTGAAGAAAGGTCTGGCAGTGCAACGTCAGGGTAGACTTCGAATTTAGCCACAAAACCTACCTGGCCTTCTTCAACACCGTCTGTTTTAGGCTCAATAGAAGGCATACCGGCAACACGCAATTCGGCTTCCTTGATGATTTTGTCGAATTCCTGACCCACTTTTTGATTAATGACATCGTAGCGGATACCAGGACCGTGACTGCGTTCGATGACAGAAATAGGCGCTTTACCAGGACGAAAACCCTGTACTTTAGCAGTACGGGCTACACGCTGTAATTGTGATTTAACGTCTTTTTCAATATCGTCTAATGATATGACTAGATTTACCTGGCGCTCAAGGCCTTCAAGAGTTTCTACCGTTGCCTGCATTTATAAACCTTTTATATTGCGGAAAAATTAATAGTATAACCAGTCATTTTACCCAAAAAAGTGGATAACCATCATTTTTTTATGTTTAATTTGTCAAAAATACTTAAAATGCAACGCCCGTACCCACGCCAACGGCTACGCCACCGCTTCCGCCTGCCGCACCCACTCCATATACGCAAGCAGACAAAGTTAAAGAAATCGCAAGGATTAGTATAATATTCCGTTTCATTGTTGCACCTCGGGCATTAAATCAATACACTTTAATACGTACTTAAAACCATTAAGCAAATATTTACACGTACACATTTTATTATTTTTTCAAGGGGCATAAACTCATGACTGATTTTGATCAACAAAACACTTCCGCGGAAACGCCCGATCAAACTCAAGAATTCCGTAAACCACATTTTTCAAATGGGGGGTTTGTGATTGGCCTGATTATTTTCGGCCTGCTTACCGCACTCATTACTTGGTCTGTCAGTTTTATCGCCATGTTCTTTGGCGCCCTTGGCTCTATCATTTCAATTGCAACCCGCCTTTTTGACCACGAGCATTGTCGCTTTGCGTCCGTACCGGCCAACAACAAAGCCATCGAAGACGAGAATTGGGCCTATTTTGCAATTAGAGCTGTTTTTGGCGCCATATTTGGTACTGCCACCTACGTTATTATTCTTCAAGACACCTCAAGCGGCACACCCTGGGCTGCTGTGGCAACCCTAGCCGTGGCTGCCGGTTTACTGTTTGACAAGATCCTGTTCAAAAAATAATCCCGTTTGCCGACAATCAATATTAGCCAGCAAATAGTTAAACCGGTTCCTCAACCGCAAAAAAGGCCTCATATTTTCATGAGGCCTTTTTTGTTTATAGCAATCAAAACTATCCGCCCCCTTTCGACAGGGGCCACCTGCAATTATTTTGCCAGCAGTAATCCTGCAGATATTACAAGCTTTTCTTCAGTTCTTCCATGGAACCATAAACCTTGTTCATGGACTCAAACTCTTCTTTAGTGCAGGGATAGACCTGTTCAGAGGGGGCTCCTGCCCCACTTTGGCCGTTAACCGTTGCGGTTGCTTTGTTACACATATAACGGGTAACACTTGAATCCTGCCCCGACACACCACCCTGAGAGGCACAACCGGCCAATAATATAGCTATTGCAAGCAATCCTGTTTTTTTCATTTCCAACCTGTCCAATTAGTTTTATCAGTTACTTCTGTATAAATTATCAATTTTTTTGCTCGCTTCTTTCTCTTTCAACTCTTCTTCGGTTGGCAAAACGGCATCGTTAATTATAGGCTCACTCCAGGTGCCCCGTACAAAATATCTGGCGGTTAACGAGCGCTGCAAAGGTGCTTGCAATAACCATTGGGAAAGAAATGTTCCCACCCCAATCACTGGATTCACAATTACCCCCGTCAAAATGGCAGCACCGCTAATATCCAGATTGGGAACCACCACCGCTTGGAAATCAAGCGCCTCGTTATCTATATTGGTCGTACCAGAAGCCACAATGGCTACCGCCGGACCATTCAATCGAAAATCCGACACATTCACATTACCTTTCGCCATATCCAGTTTAGCCCTGACTGCATCAAAACTGACACCATCCTTAAATGAATTACCCAATGTACTGCCAAACTCGGGGATTCTGCGAAGTGATTGCAAGGCGAGCAGCTCCAGCGCCTTGGCTACTTTTGAGTCAATACTCAGCAATCTGCCTTCCGTCACCTGGGCATTCAGATTAAGGTCTATCTGATTCAAGTCAAGCTCGGTAATATCCGGCCATTTCAAAGCACCGTTTATATGCCCTTTGCCGCCAGCGACCACTGTTTTTTCCAGTAACAAAGACAGCAGTTTACCCAAATCCAGAAAATTCAGGTTCATCTTAAGATCCAGGCCTGTACTGTTATTTTCAGTTTTAAACACACCTGTCGCATAAAGGGAACCGGCAGCATTATTAATGGTTAGATTATCAATCTGCCAATTGCCCTGCCGGTTCTTTTTCCATCCTTGCAAGGCAAACGAGCCCAACGCCTTATTAAAGACGGAAAACTGTTTGGCGCTAATATCAAGCTTTGGCAAATCCAGTATTTGATTCGCATTTTCATTTTTCCGGGCCTTGCTTTCTTCTTCATTGCCAGACCCTGAATTCAAGGCCAAACGGTCGAACCGGGCCGTCACCACATCCTCATGAGCAACCTTGCCAGGCACCCATTCAATATCACCGGCTACCTTTTCAGCATCAACCCTGAAACGCCACGCTGATGATTGAGGTTTTTTAATACCAGACACCTTGGCCTGCGCAATGGTCTGGGACAAATAACGCAAAGAAGCGGCATCAAGCTGCAAGGCGGTTACCTCGGGAAAAACCTGAACCTGCTTGCCAGCGGTTTTGCCAGAGTCAAACTCATCAACGATATCCAGCCATTGCTGAACATCGATAACATCCGGTTTGCCGGATATTTTCAAGCCCTTTTCAGGCACTGAAGGTGCAGCTAGCAAGCCTATGCCCCCCTTGAAAAAGAAAGGCCCGGCAGTTGAACGACTATCACGTTCAAAAACAGCCTTGACATTGCCCTGTCCCAGATCAAGTTCAAGCACCCTGGCATGCACACTCTTTTTACCGGCATCACTTAACCAGCGCACAAGCAATGGTTTTGAAGCGGCAGCTGCTTTCCCTACGTCTGTGGGAAAATCAAGGGCCAGCCCCTGCAAGGAGGAACTGACGCGCACATTAACCTTACCGCCAGCCAGAAAATCAAATCGCGCTTCGTATTTGGCTTGCCCCTTTACCCGGCTCATCCCTTTTACCGATAACACTTCACGTAGCCCCTCGCTGGTAAACGTTCCCTTCATGTTCAAGGCTTTACCAGAAGAGCCGATATTACCGTCCAAGGTAACCGGCCCGCCCAGCATGGAGCCTTCAAGTTTTTGCGCAACCAGTTCTGTTTCATCAAACCGCAGTGAGCCATTCATTTTTCGCAGCCAGGGATAATCGGGCTCAAGCTGAAAACCGGCCTCCTGAATATTGATGGTTCCGCTTACCTTGGCATTATCCGCATCATTCACCGGGATAAACAAACGCAGCGGAATCTGCCAGGTGCCTGTTGCGCTGGCGGTATCCAGGGCATTGTTGATCAGATAGCCCAATGGCGTGGTCCGGGTAAACTCAAGATAGGTTTCAGCCTGCGCTGTTGAGTTGGCTTGCAGCTCAACCTCAGTCCCCTTTTCCAGATTGGAAACCAGCCCGGAAAAATCATTCAATTCAATTTTTTTATCTTGCTGGTTTAAAAAATAGGCATGCCCCGACTGTAGGTCAATCTGGTCGCGATGGAAGTCAAACTTGCCACTTCCTGAATAGACAACGGGCCATTTGCGCCCCTTTATTTCTTCCTGATGATAATCAAGGGCCAAATTGTGATAATCACCCTTCACCTGAAAATTACCGGATTGTGGCCTGAGCCCAAATGGAAAATGATCAATAACACCTTTCAGCGTAAAAGGCGCATTTTCAAGATAACCATCCTTGAAGGCATGGGTTAGCCAGCCCAAGGCATCGTCATCAATAACATTGGGTAAATAACGATATAAATGTGGTAATTTCAGGGCGTGCAAATCCCCCTGAAGATCGACAATCCCATTATCCGAATTGGGATCAAAACGCCAGTCACCTTTTACGTTAATATTAATATCTTCATTTTGAATGGTTCCCTGCTGTATGCTTACCCATGGAAACTGCTTTTCATCGCGCTGAAAACGGCCCGTTACGTTAACTTCATCAAGACTGACAGGCTCATTAAAGGAGGTTTTGTCATCATAAAAAAACTGGCTGGCCATCAATGAGAACGACCAGGGAGTCACATTGGCCAATTCATCCTGGGACATGTTAAGGGCATTCGCGACACTTAAACGATGATTGATTTCCGCATGAATATTTTCCAGATTTGTATCCAGCTTCAATTTTAAAAGACGAGCAGCAACAATAAAGGTATGTATTCTTAAATGGTCCTCTAATCTGAAATCCCTGGCCTCGGCATCCAGTGAGATTTTCCCGATTTTGTTCCTGTCCAACTCCATAACGATGGAAGCATGATTAAGATAACCTGAGCGCAGTTCCTCGGGCAAGCTTAACCATGGCGCAAGATCAAGCAAAGACAAACCATTCAATCTTGAATTAACTGCACCACTCCACTGCAATTGCCCGCTAGCGTCCACAGCCGGTTTCAAAACCGTATCAAGCGTGAGTGAATGGCCCAGCTGTTGAGGTAAATTGGCCACAAATGAAATATCAACCCCATCTTTTCCAGGCTTTACGTCAAGCGTGACATGCGACAATACCAAGGGCGGAGCCTGACGCTGCTCATCAATCCAGATCAAGTCGGCATCGTTCAGGTTAAGCGAAGACAGGGATGACAGCCAGTCCGCCAATGACGACAATTCTGTATTATCATCAGCGCTCTCAGGCAATATTTTATTACCCGGACCGGTCAGTTTTTGCCCCAGCAAACGTATACTGCCATCTGAGTCCCTGCGTATATTCAAGGCAGCATTATTAATGCTGATTTCAGACAAAAAAGGACGCATGCGCAACAAATCCAACCAGTTAACACCCGCCGAAACTGATTTAATTTTCAAATATTCGTTTTTTTCATGATTTTCGACGGTGATGTCCTGCAATTGCAAGACCGGACTATCGTCCCAGGCAAGCGACAATTGATCTACCCGAACATCCAAGTCTAACGTTTTACTGATATATGCCTGAATTTGAGGCAACCATTGATGCAGATTGGGTGCCAGCCAATACCTTACCCCCAAAGTCAGGGTAGCAAGCAGAATTAAAAAAACAATAAAAACAACTACACAATAGCGTAAAATTTTTCTGGCAACGCTCACTGGGGCGGCTCACATCATGATGGTTACAGTCCAGTGTATTATATCCAATACTGAATTGCCTCAGGCCATAGAAACAATCGTTAGACATATCCTTACATTTTTTGAGAAAGCATGAAGCCAACTAACAGTCTGACCCGCGCCCTTGAATGGTCCGGTTACCTGCGCCGTAAGATCAATACAAACGAACAGCTGGAAACCGTACTGAGCCAGGACATTTTGCAACCCATTACACCCGCCATCATTCAGCAATGGTTGACGCAAGCAAGTGGCCAGCCTGTTAACCAACCCCTCGCAACCGAACAATGCAAGCAAATTTTGCGCCAGCTCAGGAACCGGGTATTTTGCGCCCTGATGGTTCGGGATATCAATGAACAGGCCTGTTTTGAAGAAGTCACCCAAAGCATGAGCTCTCTGGCTGACTTGGCCATTACACAAGCTTATATGAGCATCATGCATGATCTGGTCCAGACTCATGGCGAACCCATTAATCCAGACACGGGTAAACCCATGGAAATGATTATTTTGGGCATGGGCAAGCTGGGTGGCAAAGAATTGAATGTCTCTTCGGATATCGACCTGATCATGTTATACGCCCAGGAGGGAGAAACAACGGGTCGGCGCCCCCTGAGCCACCACGAATTTTATGGCCGCCTGACCCAGCGAATGATGCCGGTTCTGTCGGAAATAAATGCCGATGGTTATGTTTTCCGCACCGACCTGCGTTTGCGCCCCGATGGCGATGCCGGGCCGCTGGCATGGAGCCTGGATGCCCTGGAAAATTACCTGATTTCCCAGGGACGGGAATGGGAGCGATATGCCTGGCTTAAGGCACGGATCATTCCCGTCAAGTATTTTGAACAAAGCGATCGCAAAGAGGACATTTCCCAACTGAAAAGCCTGCGAACCCCTTTTGTTTACCGTAAATATTTTGATTTTGACGCCCTTTCCTCGCTACGCCAGTTACGGGAACGTATTCGCGAGGACTGGCAACGCAAGGTTCTTAACCGTAATGGCGTGGACAGCATCCACAATATCAAACTGGGTGAAGGCGGTATTCGGGAAATTGAGTTTACCGTGCAACTGTCACAACTGATTCGCGGCGGCAGAATGCCATCCTTGCAGCTCAGAGGCCTGTTACCTGCCCTTCATGCTGAAATAAGCATGGGCCTGATTAGCAAAGAAGAAGGACTGATGCTGGATAACGCCTATCGCTTTCTGCGACGCGTAGAGCATATGCTTCAGTATCGTGAAGATGAACAAACCCACTTGTTGCCGGCAGACCCTCAACGGTTTGCCGCCTTGGCCAATGCCATGGGCATGGATGCCGAAACCTTCAGATTAGCATTGACCGAACACCGTCAGGTAGTGTCCCGGACATTCCGCAATGCCTTCCGGATTGCCGGCATGGGTGAAGAAACATCCACGGCCACCCATGATGGCAATCACCAGGATATCCCTGAAAACACCGACATATCTGCGCTGATTCAACAGTATTTTGAACCGGAGAACCATGCGTATATTGAAAACCGTACCAAGGCACTGCTAAATAGCAGCCGTATCCGCACCCTGTCAGGATCAAGCCGCACACGACTGAAAAAACTGTTACCCAAATTACTGGAAACTGCCGCAAAAACGGATGATCCGCAACTAACCTGCGGCAACCTGTTCGACCTGATTGAAGCCATTGCGCAACGCAGTGCCTACATTGCCCTGCTGGCAGAATACCCCGAAACACTGGCCCGGGTTGCCCGTATTATGTCGGCCAGCCACTGGGCAGCCGGTTACCTGATCCGAAACCCGATTTTACTTGATGGGTTGATCGACTGGCAAACATTAATGCAAAGCGTGGATTTTACCCATGTGGCCATGCAACTGGGCAAAGACCTGGACGCCTGCGTATTGCAAGACGGACAGCCGGATGTTGAACAACAAATGAACATCATGCGTGATGTACAGAAACAGATCAGTTTTCAATTACTGGCCCAGGATCTGTCTGGAGGCCTATCGGTTGAAAAACTGGCCGACCACCTGTCGGCGCTGGCCGACCTGTTGCTGGAAGAAAGTCTGATCCGTATTTGGCCCGCCGTCAAACCTAAACCGGAAAAAACCGGTGACAAAGTGCCAGACTATCCGCGTTTTGCCGTGATTGCCTATGGCAAACTGGGTGGCAAAGAGCTAGGTTACGCCTCCGACCTTGATCTGGTCCTGCTTTTTGATGACCCGGCCGACTACGCCCTAGAAGTGTACGCAAAATTGGGACGGCGCCTAAGCACCTGGCTTTCAAGCATGACCTCTTCAGGTCGGATGTACGAAATTGACTTGCGCCTGCGACCTGATGGCGATGCTGGCCTGCTGGCCATTTCTGTTGACACCTTCGAAAAATACCAGCTTGAACACGCTTGGCCCTGGGAACACCAGGCACTGACCCGTGCCCGCTTCTGCGCAGGCGACAAGGCAATCGGCAAACGGTTTGAACAAATCCGTCGCCATATTCTGCTTAAAGAAAGAGACCGCGAGCAACTTAAGCAGGACATTATCGACATGCGAGCCAAAATGCGGGCCGGTCACCCTAATAACTCTGGCATGTTTGATGTTAAACATGATCACGGTGGCATGGTTGATATTGAATTCATTACCCAATATCTGGTACTGGCCTATTCGCACCAATACCCCAGGTTGCTGGATAACCTTGGAAACATTGCCTTGCTTAAAATTGCCGCAGAAGGTGGTTTTATTCCTGAAGCGCTAGCCAATGACGTCGCTGATGCCTACCGGACGTTGCGCAAAACACAACATGCTGTCAGACTGCGTGGCCAGGAAAAAGCACGAATCGACAACCATTTATTGCTTGCCGAACGAGAAGTGGTAAATAAACTGTGGGAAACCGTCTTTCCAGGTACCCGGGCACCGCAAAGCAATACGACACAATAAGCCAAAGCCCTGAATTCAGGACCAAAATGCTCTAAAATGGGCATTTGCAATATTTTTGTCCCACTGCCATGGTTACCGTCACCGATATCAAAAGACCTGTTCTGGAATTACCCCAAGGACACCGTAAAGTGCTCCTGCACTCCTGCTGCGCACCCTGCTCTGGCGAGGTCATGGAAGCAATGCTCGCATCGGGTATTGATTACACTATTTTTTTCTATAACCCGAACATCCATCCTGTCAAGGAATATGAAATTCGCAAGGAAGAAAATATTCGCTTTGCCCAATTGCATAATATTCCTTTTATCGATGTGGATTATGACGTAGACAACTGGTTTGACCGTATCAAGGGCCTGGAGAATGAGCCTGAACGCGGCGAACGTTGCACTGCCTGTTTCGATATGCGCTTTGAACGCACCGCCCTGTATGCGCATGAACACGGGTTTGACACCATCACCAGCTCGTTGGGCATTTCCCGCTGGAAAGACATGAACCAGATTAACGGCTGTGGCGAACGTGCTGCTGCCCGCTACCCCGAACTGGTTTACTGGACGTATAACTGGCGCAAAGGTGGCGGCTCAGCCCGCATGATTGAAATCAGTAAACGCGAAGAGTTCTACCAGCAGGAATATTGCGGTTGTGTATATTCGCTGCGCGACACCAATCGCCACCGACAAACCCAAGGACGCGAACGGATTAAAATTGGTATTAATTATTATCATAACGAAGATAAAAAGTAGCGTACATAAAAGAAAAAGCCTGATTTGTATACAAATCAGGCTTTTTCTTTTATGTTGTGTACTTACGGTGCGGGCACCATAGCGGGAGCCGGTGTTGCAGAGGTGGATGCCTCTGCAGGCGTTGCCACACCTGCCTGACTTTGCGATCCTGGCGCGGTTATAAAGCCCAGCCTCTTCAAGCCAGACCCTTTGGCCATGGCCATAATCCTGGCCAACTGTTCATAACGGGTATTGCCATCGGCCCGAATCCTGATTTCCGGCTGGGGAACCTCTTTGGCATTCGACACAAACATTTCTCGCAAATCCGCCTCAGGTATGGGTGATTCATTCCAGAAAATATGACCATTAGCATCAATGGCCAAATCAATTGACTTGGGATCTTCAGTCACCGGTGTACTGCTGACCTGTGGCACATCAATTTTAATGGAGTGCGCCAGCAAAGGCGCGGTAATAATAAATATGACCAATAGAACCAGCATCACATCAATTAACGGAACCATATTGATTTCCGACACCATATGATTTGAACTGTTTTTCTGATCAAAGCTTCCAAATGCCATTATTCACCCCGTTGCATTAATGATGTGCGCCATTACTGCGCAAGGCACGCACCTTGCCGGAAGAAACTTCCACCTGTTGGCCAGTTGTGACAAAAGCGAATAAATCATAGGCAAAACCATCCAGTGAAGCCAGCACCACCCGATTACGGCGCACAAACGCGTTGTAGGCCAAGACTGCGGGAATGGCAACCGCCAGACCCAAACCGGTCATGATAAGGGCCTCACCAACCGGACCGGCAATTCTGTTGATAGAGACTCCATCAGACATGCCAATATTGATCAGGGCATGATAAACTCCCCACACGGTTCCAAACAATCCCACAAAAGGCGCTGTTGAGCCAACCGAACCCAAAACCGTCAAGCCATTTTCAAGATGGGCGGTTTCTTCATCAATAACCTTACGCATGGTACGCGTAACAAAATCGGCATTTGAACCCACTTCCGACAGATTGGTCACCCCGTATTTTGCATGATGCTCACGCGCATGCAAAGCCTGGTTGGCCAAACGGGAAAACGGATCACCCGCACCAAATTTATGCAAATCCTTGTCTACCTGCTCCAAAGAAGAGGAAGTCCAGAAACGGGACAGGAATGCCTTACTGCGACGGCTTGCACGCACGTTAAGCAAACCCTTGACCACAATGAGATACCAGGTTAACAAAGACATAAACACCAGTATGCCAAATAGCGTTTTACCCACGGCATCACTTTGCATCAAAAAATTCAACATTTGTGAGGCACCCGCATCGGAGGCTACTGCGGTTGCTGCGTTGGCAGCCATATTATTGGCAACCTCGGTGACCACGCCGGTAACACCTGTCTCCACGGTTCCGGCGGCTTCTTTAGCTGAAGTAGCCGTCGAACTTATATTTTCTGTTGTAGTGGTCACAATTTGTGCAATTGAACCGTATATTGAAGTCAGCAATGCCGAAATCATACTATTTCCTTTTATTCAAATTTAATGGGAATGTCTGCCAGGGCTTCTCGTGGCACACCATTTTCTGTATGGGGTTTAAAACGTGCCTGGCGCACGGCATTTAACGCCGCTTTATTCAAGGCCTCATAGGGTGTTCCCTTTAATACCGATACACGTTTGGCACTACCATTACGATCAATCAGGACACGTACAATAACCGTCCCCTTTTCGCCCCGCCGTTTGGAACTCATTGGATAACTAACTTTTGGCCGTACCCTATAACCCACCTGCCTTACCACAATCGGTGCAGAATCTGCCGATGAACCTGGCTTCACATTGGGGTTACCCTGAGGAATACCAATCGGCTTGCTTACCGGGGGAGCCTGTTCTGAAACATTCTGGCTCTTTAGCACGGGTTTTGCCTTGGGTTTGTCTTGCTGAATCTTTTTCTTGGGCTTGACTTCTTTTTTGACCACTTTGGGTGGTTTGGGTTTTGGCTCTGGCGGCTTGATCGGCATCACAGGTTCAGGTTCCGGTTCAACGACCGGCTCAGGCTCTGGTTCCACTACTGGTTCTGGCT
>CAZPNE010000008.1:0-29981 GCA_964588255.1 uncultured Advenella sp.
ACATTCGCCAATGGCATACAGACCGTTAACCACTTTTTCTTCGCCATTTTCCCAGCTGACAACCTGACCATGATAATTGGCAGGAATACCACCCATTTGATAGTGAATGGTTGGAACAACGGGAATAGGTTCTTTGATTGGATCAACGTTACCGAATTTGATCGCAATTTCACGGATGGATGGCAAACGTTTGTTAATGACATCTGCACCCAGGTGGTCCAGTTTCAGGACAACATAGTTGCCGTCTGGGCCGCAGCCACGACCTTCCTTGATTTCCTGGTCCATTGAACGAGACACGAAGTCACGAGGCGCCAGATCTTTCAGGGTTGGTGCATAACGTTCCATGAAACGCTCACCATCTTTATTCAGCAGGATACCACCCTCACCACGAACACCTTCGGTAATGAGCACGCCCGCACCGGCAACACCGGTTGGGTGGAATTGCCAGAATTCCATATCTTGCAGACAAATACCAGCACGTGCTGCCATACCAAGACCATCACCCGTGTTGATGAATGCGTTGGTTGATGCCGCCCAGATACGGCCTGCACCACCTGTTGCCATAATTGTTTGCTTGGCTTCAAGGATGTAGATATCGCCGGTTTCCATTTCCATGGCAGTGACACCCAAGACATCTCCCGCATCATTGCGGATCAAGTCAAGCGCCATCCATTCGACAAAGAAATGGGTTTTGGCAGCAACGTTACGCTGATACAGGGTGTGCAACAAAGCATGACCGGTACGGTCGGCTGCAGCACAGGCACGCTGAACGGGTTTTTCACCAAAGTTGGCGGTATGGCCACCAAATGGACGCTGATAAATAGTGCCGTCAGCGTTACGATCGAAAGGCATACCAAAATGTTCAAGCTCGTAAACAGCTTCGGGAGCCTGGCGACACATGAATTCGATAGCATCCTGGTCACCGAGCCAGTCGGAACCCTTGATGGTATCGTACATGTGCCAGTACCAGTTATCTTCGCTCATGTTACCCAATGATGCACCAATGCCACCCTGTGCCGCAACGGTATGCGAACGGGTTGGAAACACTTTGGACAAAACAGCGACTTTCAGACCAGCCTGCGCAAGCTGCAGAGAACAACGCATACCGGCACCGCCGGCGCCCACAACCACCGCATCAAACTGGCGGCGTGGTAATGAAGAATTAATTGCGACCACGGCTTATAGACTCCAAACAATATTCGCGAAAAACAAGACTGAACCAATTAACCACAATACGGTTAATACATGCAGGGCTACACGAAGGCCCGCTGGTTTCACATAGTCCATCCAAATGTCACGCACACCTACCCAAGCATGCCAGGCTAAAGAGAAAAACGCCAGCGAAGCTGAAATTTGACCCATTGGCAAGCCAAAAAAGGTGAAGGTAAAGAAACCTTTCCATGACTCATAGTTGATGGATGTGAACAGGGCACAGACCAGGAATAAAACAGAATAAACGGCCAGGATGATAGCTGTCATGCGCTGGACGAGAAAATCGAATGAGCCGTAATGAGCACCCACAACCAGGCGCTTCCTACCGATTTGTTCATTAGCTGCCATTACATGACTCCAAACAGTTTAATTGCAAAAACCAGGGTAAGGGCAATACTTGTACCCAAAACAATCGCTGCACTTTTCTGGGCAGACACTTTATCCATGCCGATGTGCAAATCAAGGGTCAGGTACCGGATACCGGCACACAGGTGATGCATGAAGCCCCACAATAACACCAATAAAACGAGTTTTAGCAAGAAACCGCCAAACCCGCTTCCCAAAGCCGCAAAACTTTCCGGCGATGCCACACTGGCGGCAAAAAGGGGAATAAGAATAATAGGAAGGCTTAAAAACAGGATTGCGCCACTGATACGATGCAAGATTGACACTTTCCCGGCAGTGGGCAGGCGGTATTTAACTGCAATAAGCTCTAAGTCGAGATTGCGAAATTCCCGACGCGGCTTTGACGTAGAGTCTGACATAACGGCCTCAAAAAATGAAACGATATATAACAAAAAAACAAACCCGGCCAATACTACTTTATTTGAACCGGCACTAATCTAAACGGCCTCTAGTTTAAACTATTTCTGTAATGATATTGATCAGTCAGGTAAAAACCCCTGCGAATTTCCATGGGGCGATCTCCATAAGTATATGAGACACGATCTACCTGCAACAAAGGAAAACCCTCGGAAACATTAAGAAAATCAGCAATTTGCGCGCTTGCTGCAATAGCCCTGACCTTTTCTTCAGCCCGGATCATACTGACACCAAATTTTGTCTCAAACAAACCATAAAGCGGCCCCTTGTTATGAATCAGGATATCGCTGGTAAGCCCTTTGAACACATCGGCGGGCAACCAGATTTCATCAATAACACTTGGCCGGTTACCCAGATTCATAATACGCTTTATATATATAAGCGCATCGCCAGAGCGAATCTCGAGCATGCGAGCCATTTCCTGCGTTGCCTTTTGCCGGCTACATTCAAGTATTGTACTTTGCGCACGTTGGGTATTTTCGGGATTGTCTGGAGTAAGCCGCAAAAAGCGGTAACGGACCCGGGCTTCATGGTGAGTGGCAACAAAAGTACCCTTACCTTGACGCCGGATCAATAGATTCTCTGCAGCCAGTTCATCAATCGCTTTACGCACGGTTCCCTGACTAACTTGAAAACGCGCAGCAAGCTCAAGCTCACTGGGAATGCTTTCACCCGGTTTCCACTCACCAGCGTGCAGACTTTGTACAAGCAAGGCTTTGATTTGCTTGTACAAAGGACTGAATGCGGCACCGCCAATGGCAGCACCTTTGCCGGTTGAGGAGGATGAAACTGACATATTTACAGAATAATGAAAACCTGAATTAACGTACGATATTATTTCATACCCAAGGGTTTATGTCTATTCTTATATAAGATATAAGTTATAAGACAATTTGACGAAAAGCAGATTTTATTCTAAGATTATCGGCATTAATCAATAAGAGTTTTCATGAATAATCCGGTGCCAATTATTGGTCTGCCGCGTACGCTCTTAAGGCTCTTACCTCTTACTTTTATACCTATTTTGGAGAAACATTTATGTCCAAGCCAGCCCTGCGCGTTGCTGTTACTGGTGCTGCCGGTCAAATCGGTTACGCATTGCTATTTCGTATTGCCTCAGGCGAAATGTTAGGCAAAGACCAACCGGTTATTTTGCAATTGCTTGAAATCCCAGACGAAAAAGCCCAAAAAGCACTTAAAGGCGTCATGATGGAACTGGACGATTGTGCATTCCCTCTTTTGCAGGAAATCACCGCTCACAGCGATCCAATGACTGCATTCAAAGATGTTGACGTTGCCCTGCTGGTGGGTGCACGCCCCCGTGGACCTGGCATGGAGCGTAAAGACCTGTTGCAAGTCAATGCCCAAATCTTTACAGCCCAGGGTAAAGCCCTTAACGCCGTAGCAAGCCGCGATGTAAAAGTACTGGTGGTAGGTAACCCTGCCAACACCAACGCCTATATTGCCATGAAGTCTGCACCAGACCTGCCCGCCAAAAACTTCACCGCCATGTTGCGTCTGGATCACAACCGTGCCCTTACCCAACTGGCCCAGAAATCAGGCAAAGCCGTCAAAGACATTGAAAACCTCATCGTTTGGGGCAACCACTCTCCAACCATGTACCCTGATACCCGTTTCGCAACCGTAAATGGTGAGTCTCTCGACCAAATCATCAGTGACGAAACCTGGAACCGCGAAACCTTCATTCCTACCGTTGGCAAACGTGGCGCCGCCATTATCGAAGCACGCGGCCTGTCTTCTGCCGCATCGGCAGCCAATGCCGCCATTGACCACATTCGTGACTGGGTATTGGGATCAAACGGCAAATGGGTCACCATGGGTGTTCCCTCCGATGGCTCTTATGGCATCCCTGAAGGCATCATCTACGGCGTGCCTGTTACCACCGAAAACGGTGAGTACAAACGCGTCGAAGGCCTGGAAATCGATGCATTCTCACGTGAGCGCATGGATTTCACACTTAACGAATTGCTTGAGGAACGTGACGGCGTAGCCGATCTGCTCAAATAAATAATACAGTGAAAAATAGCCACCATCAGGTGGCTATTTTTTTAAGTTTTTATCATTATTGATTAAATACAACAGTCAGCTTGTTTTGCATCAATACCCTGGCTGACGTCCCCACCGAGCTCCACCGCATTACTGACGTATGCCCCCCCTGCTAGTTGAGATCGACACCGGGTTTGGCCCATCCGCTTTCAATATTGCCCACACCATCAAGATCCTAATTAAATTCGGCGCGGCCGGTTGCCACATTGAAGATCAGGCGGGAGCCAATTTAAACAGAGGTTTTTTATCCTTATCAGCAAATAAGTGGTTACCTAAGCAAGAAAATTCTGACATTAAGTTTACCCACCAACATTTGAAATACTGTTCAGATTATTTATCCAAGGTCAGATTCATGGATTGAATCAAACCACCCCATTTTTTCTTTTCCATATCTATAAAAGCGTACATTTCACTGGTACTTCCTGGCGGGAAAATTTCCACGCCAAGATTATTAAATTTTTCCTGCATTGATTTATCTTTCAACACTTCATTAACCGCCACTTTATATGATTCAATCACCTCACTCGGTGTCCCTTTAGGCGCAACCAAAACATACCAGGCCGTTGCCGAGTAATCTGGATAACCTTTTTCTGCGATAGTAGGAATATCCGGCAAAACATCCAGGCGTTTTCGCGTTGTTACGGCAATTGGCTTAATTCGGCCATCCTTAATAAGCGGCAAGGCAGTGGCAATTGAATCAAAAGACATATCCACCTGTCCACCCACCAAATTGGTAAAGGCAGGCATACTGCCATTAAAAGGCACATGGGTAGACTCCAACCCTGCCATCTTCATAAACAACGCACCCGCCAGGTGTGTGGACATTCCTGTTCCTGTAGACGCATAATTGAACGAATTGGCCTCTTTTGAAGAAGCCAGTTTTATGAATGACTCAACGCTATCTGCCTGAACCTTGTTATTCACGGTAAAAATAAGCGGTGTTTCAGCGACCAACGCAATCGGTACCAAATCAGACGCATCATAAGACAGTTTTTTATAAAGCATTGGGTTCAATAATAACGTTGAACCCGTTGCCATCAGAATGGTGTATCCATCGGGCCTGGAAGTAGCAACCTGTTTCGCCCCCAAAGCAGTATTTGCACTCGGTTTATTTTCAACCACCACAGACTGCTTCATTTGCTTTTCCAAGCCATGTGCAATAGAACGGCTAACCGTATCGGTAACCCCACCCGCGGCATAAGGAACAACCATCCTGATGGATTTATCCGGAAATGCAAACACTTGAGTTTGAGCAAAGGCCATACCTAAAAAACTAGCCGCAATTATGGTTTTCTTCAGCATATTCATGTCTCCTGTTTATATTTATAAAGGTACAAACTGCAAAAGACACCATAGC
Organism: uncultured Advenella sp.; assembly: GCA_964588255.1. Taxonomy (GTDB): domain Bacteria; phylum Pseudomonadota; class Gammaproteobacteria; order Burkholderiales; family Burkholderiaceae_B; genus Advenella. Next base: position 5,459 of record CAZPNE010000008.1, read on the forward strand.
AAAGATAAGCCATCTGTTCTGATACTCTTTCAACTGACAACAATACGTATTGAGTATCGCTAATTCAGCAAACGGCACATTCATACTACAAATACATGCTTATTGCCAAATCCCGAAATTTAATAGTTGCAGCAGAGGCAATGCCTTTTTTATATACCAAGGCAAAGCCAATCCGGGTAATTTCAGATTCATCTGGCAACTGAAGATAAGACAGGTTCTTTTTGATTTTTGTTTTCATGACAACAGAGGGCACCAAGGCGATGCCTACCCCACTTTCAACCAGGGCCAGCACAGTATCCACCTGAATGGCTATTTGAGTGACTCGCGGAATAAAACCAGCCTCCTGACAGGCAGACATAACGGCATAATGCAAACCCCTGGCATGGTCTGGGGAATAGACAATAAATGGATGGTCAGCCAGTTCTTTCAAACAAACAACATGGCCTTCCAGTTCATGCCCCTTGGGGACTGCCAAAACAAAACTGTCCTTTTCCAGCTGAATCATATTTACAGCCGTGTCATCCAGCACGGGGGTACGAATCAGGCCCACATCCAGCTTGCCCGCCTCCACATCCTGCACGATACGGCTGGATATCCCTTCTGTGAAATTCAGCTCGACATTTTCATATTTTTGTCTGAACGATGGCACCAGGCTTTGCAACAACCCTTGAGTGACTGATCCCACAAAGCCAATATGCAAAACCCCTCTTGTACCTTGCTTTATTTCATCTGCTGTTTGCTGCAATTGTTCGGCATAATGCAGCAACTGGATGGCATCTGCCCGGATTTGTTTTCCTTCAGAAGTCAGGGATACACCTTTGGACGTACGCTCAAACAAACATACCCCCAGTTCTGCCTCCAGCTTTTGAATGGAGACCGATAAAGGAGGTTGGGCAATATGCAATCTTTCTGCCGCCTTGTGAAAATTCAAGGTTTCAGCCAACACAACAAAATGACGGATCCGGCGCAAGTCCATACTTATTCCTGTAATTAATTACCTAGGGCACAACTCCCCTGTTAACATTGAAAGTACCGTTTCCCCCTCCTTCCCCAACACATACCGACCCAATTTCCTGGCCCAATATGATTGAGATCCCGCATCAGTCTTGAACTCCCGCACGCGCCTGGTGTAAAAATGCAAATCATATTCTTCGGTAATGCCAATGGCCCCATGAACCGCGTGGGCGATATCGGCTACCTGATCTGACACAAAGCTGACCTGGTATCTGGCAATGGCTAGCAAATTAGGATCTGGCAGGTTGTTATTGCTGTTACACGCCATTTGCGCTGCCATGCGAGCAGCCCATACATGCTCCGCCAACACACTGATCTGATGTTGAATAGCCTGGAATTTGCTTAAAGGCCTGCCAAATTGCTGTCGCTGATTAGCATACGCGAGCGTCATTTCAAAAATCCTCTCCATGGCACCCACACTGGGTACCAAAGATGCCAATGCGGCCAGATCGTGCAATTCATTCAAAGCCTGTGCGGTGACATCCAGCTGAACCGCATCGTCCAGCTCCCAGCTCATACTGGCAAACATTCCGGCGTGATAAACTTCATTAATCACTGCCTTCTCCTTTGTCAGCAAATAACATGACTGATTGGACAGCACCAGAAAAAACGCAGCCCGGTGACCAAACGGCAATTTATTAATTTGAATTTTTCGCTGCCCTGCCAATGCCTGCACGCCCATTGTGGCAATCACCACTGATCCATCGGGTATTGTTTGCCCATTACTTTCCAACCAACCCCTGGCCAGCAAAGTACTGGTAAAAGGCATTGGCAATTTAAAATATCCTTCCAGTTTACATAAACTTCCCACTTCTTTCAGGTTCAGTCCAGCCCCCCCTTTTTCTTCGGATAACATCACATCCAGAAAACCTGAAGTGGCGATCTCTGACCAAATCGTTTCATCATCAGTAACCGACAAGTTCAGGCTATGGCCAAACCTTTCTGAAATATCGGCAAACAGGCGGCCCACGGCCTCATCAAACAGATTATCCATACTTATATTTTCCATGCTTTGTCTCTTCTTATCGCAAGCCCAAACCCCTGGCAATAATGCCGCGCAAAATCTCGCGTGTACCGCCACGCAAAGAATAGGAAGGACATACCTGTTCCACCAGAGCCAATGTCTTGATCAGTTCCACAGAAGGCGTCCATTCAGGATGTTCGCCCATGCAATCGGCAATCAACTTGGGAATATCCTGCTCCAGCCCGGTGCCATAATCCTTGACCAGCGATGCTTCTACCGACGGATTCTCATGATTAGCCAACTTGCCGGTAATGGCCAATGACATGGTTCTTAATACAGCCAACCTGGCAACAATACTACCCAAGGTAGCTTCTATATGGTCGGACTGCCACTTTTTCTGCCGGCACTCTTTAAGGAAACACTCCACCAAAGCCATGCTGGAATAAATCCGCTCCGGACCGCTACGTTCAAAAGCCAGCTCGGCATTAACCTGTTCCCAACCGTCACCTTCATTACCTATCAAGGCATATTCGTCCAATTGCACGTCAGAAAAAAATACTTCTGAAAAATGTGCATCACCGGCAACATCAAGAATGGGGCGTACGGTTACACCAGGCAGACTCAAATCAACAATTAACTGCGACAAACCTTTTTGACGGTCTGAGGATTCTCCGGACGTGCGTACCAATGCAATCATATAGTGTGATTTATGCGCATTGGTGGTCCAGATCTTGCTGCCATTAAGCAGCCAGCCCTTATCATTTTTTACCGCTTTTGACTTGATACTGGCCAAGTCAGAGCCCGAGTTGGGCTCACTCATGCCAATACAGAAAAAAGCCTCTCCCTGGCAAATCCTTGGCAGATAAAACTGTTTTTGTGCCTCGGTGCCATAACGCAAGATTAATGGCCCGCTTTGCCGGTCGGCTATCCAGTGGGCAGAAACTGGTGCCCCGGCACCCAACAATTCCTCAGACAGTACAAAGCGTGAAAAATAGCCCTTTTCCGCCCCACCGTACTGCTTGGGCAAGGTAAGTCCAAGCCAGCCTTTTGAGGCCAGTTTTTTACTGAAACCGGCATCAAAACCCATCCATGAACGCGCCCGCGCATAAGCATCCATTCCCTGCGTTGCTTCTTGAATAAAAGCTCGCAGTTCATTTCGGAATTGGTTTTCTTCTTCGGGAAGATAAGCCAGATCAAGAACATCAAGCATAATTAACAACCTATTTTATTTAATCTTAAAATTATTATTAATTGTGTTTCTGATTAACGTCCTGACAACATGCGGGTTACGTCATAAGTAATAACAATCACATCATCCTGATTTTTAATATCCACCCGTGTTGATACCACTGCACGGTTCAATTTGGACGTTGGCCGGACTTGGGTTACTTCAACTTCGGCCCAGACTGTATCTCCCGCCACCACAGGAGCCAGCATTTTTTTATGCACTTCCAGCAGGGCAAGGCCAGTTCCCTGAACCATCGTTTGCATCAGTATGCCTTCAATAATACTGTATGTAAGTGCACCGGGCACCGGACGCCCCTTGATAGCGCCCGCATTAAAAGTTTTATCAATAAAGATGGTTTCCAGCATGCCGGTAACACTAATAAAGTTAATGATATCGGTTTCGGTAATGGTACGTTTGAAGGTTTTGAATTTCTGCCCTACTGCCAAATCTTGCCAGTAAAAACCTTCACCCAATAATTTTGTTTCCTGTGTCATTATCTATCTCCTGTGATGTGTTATTAATTGCATCAATGTTCTATCTGATGTGTTTTATTTGATGGGTTATCTATAAGGGTTATAGGCCAGTCCCCGGGCACTTAGCGATATTAATTAAATTAATAAAAGAGTAGTATCAATTACGATAGCTGTCTAATATTAATTAATAATCATTCGATATTAATTCGATATCACGATAAAAAACAAGTTGGTCAACTTCGGTTAAAATATTCAGTTCATCACATTTTTCACCTGCCAACCCGAGACTTATTCTTTTTTCTTATGACTGAATTGATACTGACCTACGCCATTGCAATACTGATGGCCTGTTTCCTAATTGCATCGTTTTCCGGTCTTTACCTGATTTTCTTTTCCATCAAACCCACCAATGCATTGCTTAAACATCCTTATTTAAGCATGCAGCCCTTTAACCGGTTTTCCCTGTCTATTCGCTGTTCCATATTGCTGGACTATTTTTTCAGGCTGTTTTTCCCCAACGTACAATTTTGGCTGATTGGTCATGCGAACCGCATTTTGCCCCATGTGATTCCATCACAGGTACCGGTTAAAATTAAATGGCCCCTGCTTGGGCTATGGGGCTGCTGTTTTATTGGTATTCTTTGCATGTGTGTGGTTTGGGGCATTTTACTTACCCGTTAAAACCCTTGTAGCGGTAAGCATGTCATGGCCTGCCACAACATAACGTATTATCATAAGAATACTCTTACTACTAGCCTAAGCAAATCCATGAACCTATCTATCCAGCACCTTCCCGAACTGTCCCGTTTCCAAACGGTTATTGATGGCCACACCTGCCAGATTGATTATCAGCTTGACAACAATGTCATGCATGTTTTGCATACCTTGGTTCCCAAAGAGGTTGGGGGACGCGGAATTGCAGCTGAAATTACCCGTTTCGCCCTGGAGGCTGCCCGTCTCAACAACTGGAAAGTTCACCCCGTCTGCTCATACACCGTTGCCTACCTGAAACGGCATCCCGAATATACCAATGTGATTTAAGACACATCCCCATGACACAAAAAATAAAGGCGTTCAAACCAGAACGCCTTTATTCATGCAAGCCTTATTATGATTAATTCTTCAATTCTATATTCAGGTTTTGAAAAAGCTGGTTCTGGTTGGCTACCCCCCTGCCAGATAACAATTGCACAACCGTCATGATTTCAAATGGAGGTTTCGGATTCATGGCAAATGAAAGACTGTCTTTCTGGTTGGTAACGTACTTATAAACCGCATCACAAGACGCCTCGGTCTTTTTTTCGCCAAATACAGGCACACCCTGCTTCATGCAGGCTTCTTTTTGCTGCAGCATTGCTGCATCATAAGTAGCATCTTGCGCCGGCGTTGCCTTTTCACCCAAGGCCACCCCTTTTTCTTTAGCAATAACGCGTTTCATAAGACCTTTGTCCTGAATATCAAAGGACAGGGAATTGACACTAATCGGGGCTAAAAACGGAAGTAATGCCATGGGGTTTTGCTGGACTGACGCTGCATTGGTACGTATTTGCTCAAGCAAACCGGCAATTTTATTGGCATCAAATTTAAGACCAAAATTGGCAACCTCGGGTTGATCGATGCTGATTTCATACGATGAACGATCTACGGTATTGTCAAAATTGATTTTCAGGCTACCATTGATTTCAGGCAGATCTGTATAGCCCAGTTCAACCAACCTGCTATCTGAAACCTTGCCTATGGGACTTTTACCGGTTTCATCGGCAAAACCTTGAAAAGAAATGTCTATTTTCTGACGCTTTTCATTGTTTTCAAGTTCATTCAGAACCACTTTGCGAAAAGTAAAATAATGTGCGGGATTTTGCTTGTCAATAATTTTGACATTGTTCATGGAACCGGTACCACCCACATTGGCATCAAGACTTTCCCAGAATACATTATCCTGTAAATTGTTTTGTACCAAAAAAGCCTTCAACTCTTCCTCTACCTTGCCTTGAGCCAGTTTATTACCGCCAAACCAGGCAGCACCAGCAGCAACAACAAGGATACCTGCTGTTGCGATAGCAAGCTTCTTCTTAGAAGACATACGTTTCCTTTTGCTTGTAATTAATTGAAAATGTAACGGCAACACTATACATCATGCCAGATATAGTGCAAATATAATTGACCATAAAAGTCATAAATAAAGCCATCAAAACCAGATGCGAAAATTATAACCTGATGCAAGCGGTAAAAAACACCCGCCATTGCCATTATTAGAACTTTCTATCAGTAGAAAAAACAAAAAAATACGTAGACGTGTAAAATTCAATATGAGCCTGTCTTGCCTTCATTTTCCAAAACAGCACTTGGATCCCGGAAGATACAAAATATTACGTCCATTTTGGAATATATGTTGCTGCAAACAGCCAACTCTTATATAAGACATAAGACTTTTTTGCGAAAAAGCCTTATAATGGTCATGTTGTCTCTAATATTTTTTAAGGTCACGTCATGTTGGAATCATATCGTCAACACGTTGCCGAGCGCGCTGCGCTGGGCATCCCTCCTCTGCCTTTATCAGCCAAACAAGCGGCTGAATTAATCGAATTGCTCAAAGCACCTCCCGCCGGAGAAGAAAACTATCTGCTAGATCTGATTACCCACCGTGTACCCGCAGGTGTGGATAATGCCGCCAAAGTCAAGGCTTCTTACCTGGCCGCCGTTGCTTTCGGCACCGAGAAATGTGCCCTGATCACCCCTGAAAAAGCCACCGAATTGCTGGGCACCATGCTGGGTGGCTACAACATCAGCCCCCTGATCGACTTGCTCGACAACCCAACATTGGCCCCTATCGCTGCCGAGGCCCTGAAAAAAACCCTGCTCATGTTTGATGCATTCCATGACGTTCAGGAAAAAGCAGAAAAAGGCAATGAAAACGCCAAGGCCGTAGTGCAAAGCTGGGCCGATGCAGAATGGTTCACCAGCCGTCCCGAAGTGCCTGAAAGCCTCACTGTCACGGTTTTCAAAGTAGGTGGCGAAACCAACACCGACGATCTTTCTCCCGCTCCAGATGCCACAACCCGTCCAGATATCCCCATGCACGCGTTGGCCATGCTGAAAAACAAACGTGAAGGCGCCGCATTCGAGCCCGAAGAAGATGGCAAGCGCGGTCCTGTCAAATTCATCGAATCCCTGAAAGAAAAAGGCAATCTGGTTGCCTATGTAGGTGACGTTGTCGGTACCGGTTCTTCTCGCAAATCAGCCACTAACTCTGTATTGTGGTTCACAGGCGAAGACATTCCTTTCGTCCCTAACAAACGCTTTGGTGGTGTCTGTCTGGGTGGCAAAATTGCCCCTATCTTCTACAACACCATGGAAGATGCCGGCGCCTTGCCAATTGAACTGGACGTTTCCCAAATGGAAATGGGCGATGTCGTAGAACTGCGCCCATACGAAGGCAAAGCACTGAAAAACGGTGAAATCATTGCCGAATTCCAGGTTAAGTCCGATGTTCTGTTCGACGAAGTACGTGCCGGCGGCCGTATCCCCCTGATCATCGGTCGTGGCCTCACCGCCAAAGCCCGTGAAGCACTGGGTCTGCCCGCTTCAACCCTGTTCCGCCTGCCTAGCGAACCTGTCGACTCAGGTAAAGGCTATACGCTGGCACAGAAAATGGTGGGTCGAGCCTGTGGATTGCCAGAAGGCAAAGGCGTTCGTCCAGGTACTTACTGCGAACCTAAAATGACCTCTGTTGGTAGCCAGGATACAACCGGCCCAATGACCCGCGACGAGCTAAAAGACTTGGCTTGCCTGGGCTTCTCTGCCGACCTGGTCATGCAGTCTTTCTGCCATACCGCCGCTTATCCAAAACCCGTTGACGTCAAGACACACCATGAACTGCCAGACTTCATCAGCACTCGCGGTGGTATTGCCCTGCGTCCTGGTGACGGTGTTATTCACTCATGGTTAAACCGCATGTTGCTACCCGATACCGTAGGTACCGGTGGTGACTCCCACACCCGCTTCCCAATCGGCATCAGCTTCCCCGCCGGCTCCGGCCTGGTCGCTTTTGCAGCAGCTACCGGTGTCATGCCCCTGGACATGCCAGAATCCATTCTGGTTCGTTTCAAAGGTAAAATGCAGCCTGGCGTTACCCTTCGTGACCTGGTTAATGCTATTCCGCTGTACGCCATCAAGAGTGGTGAACTGACCGTTGCAAAACAAGGCAAGAAAAACGTATTCTCCGGTCGTATCCTTGAAATCGAAGGCTTGCCAAATCTGAAAGTCGAGCAGGCATTCGAACTGTCTGACGCTTCTGCCGAACGTTCTGCTGCCGGTTGTACCGTTCGCCTGAATAAAGAACCCATCATCGAATACCTCACCAGCAACATTACCCTGTTGAAATGGATGATTGCCAACGGCTACGAAGACGAGCGTTCACTGGCCCGCCGCATTAAAGCCATGGAAGCCTGGTTGGCCAATCCTGAACTGCTTGAGCCTGATGCCGATGCCGAATATGCAAGCATCATCGAAATTGACCTGGCCGACATCCACGAACCTATCGTGGCCTGCCCGAACGACCCTGACGATGTGAAAACATTGTCTGACGTTGCCGGTGAAAAAATCGACGAAGTGTTTATCGGTAGCTGCATGACCAATATCGGTCACTTCCGTGCCGCCTCCAAACTGCTTGAAGGCAAACGCGACATCCCGGTCAAGTTGTGGGTTGCTCCACCAACCAAAATGGACCAGAAACAACTGACCGAAGAAGGCCACTATGGCGTTCTGGGTGTCGCCGGTGCCCGTATGGAAATGCCCGGTTGCTCTTTGTGCATGGGTAACCAGGCACAGGTTCGTGAAGGCGCTACCGTCATGTCAACCAGTACCCGCAACTTCCCGAACCGTTTGGGTAAAAACACCAACGTTTACCTGGGTTCTGCTGAACTGGCTGCCATTTGTTCTCGCCTGGGCCGCATCCCAACACGCGAAGAGTACATGGCCGACATCGGTATCATCGACCAAAACAGCGATACCATCTATCGCTACATGAACTTCGACCAAATCGAAGACTTCAAGGAAATTGCCGATACCGTTGGTATCTAAATAACTGAAGTCAAAACCGTTTCAAATTGGAGCGGTTTGGTTCAACATTAAAACAGGTCTTAAAAAAGGCCTGTTTTTTTTATTTTGCCCCTGCCATCAACGCAAAAACCGTAAATCTATTGCAAATTTGACTAAACCCTGCAAGCAATCACCGGCCACCTAATGCTATCATTGGTATTAAACGATCATAATCACACCTATCCACCCCAATATTCTTTTACCCATTAATTCAAACAGCGAGGTTACCATGCCTTTTTCCAGCACTGTAAAAACACTCACGGTCAACAATAAAACCAGGAAATATTATTCTCTTCCTGCCCTAGGTAAAAAACTAGGTGTCAAAATCAACAAACTGCCTGTTTCCATCCGAATCGTACTTGAATCGGTGTTGCGGAACTGTGACGGCAATAAAGTTACCGAAGAACATGTACGCCAACTGGCAAACTGGGAACCCAAGGCCAAACGTGAAGAGGAAATCCCTTTTGTGGTGGCTCGCGTTGTCTTGCAAGACTTTACCGGCGTTCCTTTACTGGCTGACTTGGCCGCCATGCGTTCGGTCGCTGGAAAAATGGGGAAAAACCCAAAAGCCATCGAACCGTTGGTACCCGTAGATCTGGTCGTTGACCACTCTGTCATGATTGATTACTTCGGCACCGAAGACGCCCTTGACCTGAACATGAAAGTTGAATTTCAACGCAACAAGGAACGCTACCAGTTCATGAAATGGGGTATGCAGGCGTTTAACACCTTTGGCGTTGTTCCGCCCGGATTCGGGATTGTTCACCAGGTTAACCTGGAATATCTGGCACGCGGAGTTCACGAAGATGCCAACGATGTTTACTACCCCGACACGTTGGTTGGCACAGACAGTCACACCACCATGATTAACGGCATTGGTGTGGTAGGTTGGGGCGTGGGCGGCATTGAAGCAGAAGCGGCCATGCTGGGCCAACCCTATTACATGCTGACCCCCGATGTGATTGGGGTTGAGCTTACCGGCGAACTGCGCGGTGGTGTCACCGCAACCGATCTGGTGCTTACCATTACCGAAATGCTACGCAAGGAAAAAGTGGTTGGTAAGTTTGTAGAATTTTGTGGTCCAGGTACTGCAAGCCTAAGCGTTACCGACCGTGCCACCATTTCCAACATGGCCCCCGAATACGGTGCCACCATGGGCTTTTTCCCAGTTGACGAACACACCCTTGATTACTTCAAAGGCACTGGCCGCACCGAAGAAGAAATTGAAGCACTGGAAACCTATTTCAAGGCCCAGAAAATGTTTGGTGTCCCCAAAGCCAAGGACATTAACTACACCAAAGTCGTCAAGCTGGACCTGAAAACCGTTTCCCCCTCTCTGGCAGGTCCCAAACGTCCCCAAGACCGGGTTGAACTGGGTAATGTCAAAAGAGCCTTTGCGGGACTGTTTACCGCTCCCCCAGAGAAAAACGGGTTCAACCAGCCGGCAGAAAAATTCAGCGTAGCCTACGAAACACCCAGTGGTGTCACGCTTAAAAACGGTGATATCCTCATTGCCGCCATTACTTCCTGCACCAACACGTCCAACCCAAGTGTCTTGCTGGCTGCCGGCCTGTTGGCCAAAAAAGCGGTCAAGGCGGGTCTAACCGTTCAAAAACATATCAAAACCTCACTGGCCCCTGGCTCCAGGGTCGTTACCGAATATCTTGCCAAAACCGGCCTGCTTCCCTACCTGGAGCAACTGGGTTTTGATGTAGCCGCTTATGGCTGCACCACCTGTATCGGCAACGCCGGTGACTTGCTACCCGAGTTCAATGAAGCCATTATCGACAATGATCTGATTTGCGCTGCTGTGCTTTCCGGCAACCGCAACTTCGAAGCACGCATTCACCCCAATATCAAAGCCAACTTCCTGGCCTCACCACCATTAGTGGTCGCCTACGCGCTGGCCGGCACCCTGAATATTGACTTAATGACCCAACCAGTGGGTAAAGGCAAAAAAGGAGACGTCTGGCTGGGTGATATCTGGCCAAGTGATGAAGAAGTTGAAAAACTGCTGGTCAAAGCCATGAATCCGAAGGCCTATCGCAACAATTATGCCCAGGTCAAATCCAATCCTGGCGAGTTGTGGAAAAAAATCAAGGGCGTTTCAGGCGAGGTTTACAACTGGCCCAACTCTACCTATATTGCAGAGCCGCCATTCTTTGAAGATTTCAGCATGACACCTGCCGCCATGCCGCCCATCAAACAGGCACGGGCGCTGGGTATCTTTGGTGACTCGGTCACTACCGACCATATTTCACCGGCCGGTTCCATCAAGGAAACCTCACCGGCTGGCAAATGGCTGCTGGCCCATGACGTCAAGAAACCCGATTTCAACAGCTATGGTTCGCGCCGTGGCAATCATGAAATCATGATGCGTGGTACCTTTGCCAACGTTCGCATCAAAAACCTCATGATTCCAGCCCTGCCCAATGGCAGTCGCTTTGAAGGTGGAGAAACCATTCACAAGCCCAGTGAAGAACAACTGCCCATTTACGATGCTGCCATGAAATATATTGCCAGTGGCACACCAACAGTCGTATTTGGCGGTGAAGAATATGGCACCGGTTCTTCGCGCGACTGGGCGGCCAAAGGAACCCAGTTATTAGGGGTAAAAGCGGTCATTGCCCGCAGCTTCGAGCGTATTCACCGTAGCAATCTGGTGGGTATGGGCGTCTTGCCACTGCAATTCAAGGACAATGACTCGGCAGAATCCCTGGGTATTACCGGCGATGAAACCTACGATATTAGTGGCCTGGAAGATGGCATCAAGCCACAACAGGATGTCGTATTAACCGTTCATCGCCCCGATGGCAGCAAACAGGACATTTCTGTGCTGCTGCGCATCGATACACCGGTTGAGGTTGAATACTATCAGCATGGCGGTATTCTTCCCTTCGTTCTTCGACAACTTTTATCTTAATTGACCCCGGCTCCTTTCATCATCCGTCATGAAAGGAGCCACCCTAAATATGAGCAAATCCGTATTCACAAAGTTAAGCAAGGCAAGTCAGAACCTTGTTGACACTTGCAAAGCCTTAAAACAGTCCGGCTGCATTATTGAAGACCGGTACTGGGAAAACTTGATTGATCAAAAAGTGGTCGACATTTTCAACAGCAGCAAAAAAAACCAGGTAGACCGTGCGCTTGATTTTCTGGCATCAACTGACACCGAAACTCATGATATTTTGCTGGAACATGCGGAAACCATGTCTGAATCCTGTACGCTGGAAAAAGACGGTGTATTTTTTGACTGCCTGTTTGTTGTGATTCCCGTAGTGGCCTGGACCCGGTTCCAGATCCCATATCCAACATTAAGCCTGAAAACACAAATCACCCTTGTCAATCTGCTAAAGAAACATATCAGTGCCTCTTCGGTGGACATTGCCATTCACCCCCAACTGTGCTCGGTAGAACAAATGCCGAAATCCTTTGATCAAACCCATCTGTGGTGCGATGCACTGGCCCGGCAAGCCCTGAACTTACCCGTCAACCCACCTTCCTGCCCACCGCCTCCAGTCGAAGACCTGCCCATGCTGGCCGATACCCGATATATCATGGCTTCTTTTTGTGTAGCCCAAAACCAGCCCATTTTCAAATGGCAACAAGCTAGCGAACACTTTGCCGAACAACGCCAACGTTGCCAGCAACCCTGGCAGGAAGAAGCCCTACCCCTGTTCAGGGAACTGTTGCCCGCCTGCGGCCTGGAACTGCCACTACCCGATGCCTTTTATATCTGCAATCGCGAAGCAGACAAACGTATCCGTTACGCTGCCCTGAGCGCTTCCATACAATGGTTGCAAAACACCCTGAATATCCCCGCAGACTCCTTCCGCGCCACCATTGCCGGCATCGGAGAAGAACAAATCAAAGAATACCGTATCGGCTTTACCTTCCTTGACTCCCATCAGGTTATTTATGGCTGTATGTGGCCCCTGTTTAGCGAAGAACAGGAAGAAACAATGCCAGAAACAATTACTGAATCGGCACAGGTTCTTAATATTATCGAGCAACTGCAAGCCAACGGCATCAAACATATCATTTGCATTAATGAAATGCTCAAGCCTGGCATGCATGAAGAAACCGAAGAACCGCTTTTCCCCAATCCCGCCGGAGAACTGACTTACATTAGCGCACCGGATGACTTTGATGATATAGATATTTCCAGTGAACAGTTCCACTAAACACACTGCCCCACAAAGCATTGATATTTTCTGCAAGGTTATTGACAACTATGGAGACATTGGCGTGTGCTGGCGCCTGGCACGTGATTTGAAGGCAGAAAGCCAGGCGACCATTCGCCTGTGGGTTGATGAACTGCACAGCTTTGGGAAAATCGCTCCCGAGCTGGACCCAACCCTTGCCGCGCAGATCATTCAGGGTATTCATGTACATCATTGGTCCAACGATAACGCTTTCACCGGACAACCGGCAGAAATTGTGATTGAAGCCTTTGCCTGTGACCCCCCGCCAGCCTGCGTGCAGGCCATGAAAGGCCATACGCGCTTGTGGCTGAATCTGGAATACCTGTCAGCCGAACCATGGGTGGAAAGTTTTCATGCCCAACCCTCACAACACCCTAATGGATTGGTAAAGCACTTTTTCTTTCCTGGATTTACCGCCAAAACAGGTGGCTTGTTACGTGAAAAAAACCTGCTACAAGAACGTGACAAGTGGCAAAATGACCGGCAAGCACAAGAAGCATTCCTGGCTCCGTTTTTAAATGCCCAACAACTGGCACTTTGGCAACAGGGTGCACCCATTATTAATTTATTTTGCTACACTAGCGCTCCTGTGCATGAACTGGCCCATGCGCTTGTTAATGCCAATCAGGCCGTTCTGTTACTGGTTCCCGAAGGGGTGGCACCTTCACTAGAGGCCGAAGTGGCTCAACTTTGCGCCTGCGCCAACAAACCATCACAACTACAGATTATCCGTTTGCCATTTATAGACCAGTGCGACTACGACCGTTTGCTCTGGTTGGGTTCGCTTAATTTTGTTCGTGGTGAAGACAGCTTTATCAGGGCAATCTGGGCCGCCAAACCCTTTATTTGGCAAATTTATGAGCAGCAGGAAAATGCCCATCTGGTCAAACTGGATGCATGGCTTGCCAGCAGCAAAACCCGCAAGCCTGTTGCAGACGTAATGCGGGCCTGGAACAATGCGGCTACTCCTGGTTCATTTGCCACACTTTTTCAGGATATTTTCTTCAAACCGGCCAATCGTAAGCAATGGATACAAGAGGCGAACCAATACTGCCAAAATCTATCTAAAAACAAGACTTTATCCTTATCTATTTTAGATATTCATCATAAAATGGCGCAAAAAGTATAAAATAAGCGTTTTCCGATTTTATCGGTTTATATTACTGTAGAAATACACTACCCATTATTCCTGGAGTTATTATTAATGAAGACCGCACAAGAATTGCGCGTAGGCAATGTAGTCATGGTTGGCACCGAGCCTTTAGTTGTACTAAAAGCAGATTACAATAAATCAGGCCGAAACTCTGCTGTTGTCAAACTAAAATTAAAAAACCTGTTAACAGGCTCAGGCAGTGAATTAGTTTACAAAGCCGATGAAAAATTTGAAGTGGTCATGCTGGACAAAAAAGAGTGTACCTACTCTTACTTTGCCGATCCCATGTATGTTTTCATGGACGAAGAATACAATCAGCACGAAGTTGAAGCCGAGAGCATGGGTGATTCACTGAACTACCTGGAAGAAGGTATGACTGTTGAAGTGGTTTTCTACGAAGGCCGCGCCATTTCTGTTGAACTGCCTACCATCATTGTTCGCGAAATCACTTATACCGAACCCGCTGTTAAAGGTGATACCTCCGGTAAAGTGCTGAAACCGGCCAAAATCAATACAGGCTATGAAATATCCGTGCCCCTGTTCTGCAATATTGGCGACAATATTGAAATTGACACACGCACTAACGAATACCGTAGCCGTGTCATGTAATTCTAATGGTGCCTAACCATAGAAAGCAAAAAACCTGATGCATGCATCAGGTTTTTTTCATGGTGCTGGCTTTACTTGATGGCGTTACTTGTTAACCAAAGAATATTTAAACGTACCTACCGCTGTTGCCAGTAGCAAATCATCATCAAGCCATACCTCGGAACGGGCAAAAAATATACTACGCCCTTTTTTTTCCACAAAGCCCCTGGCCTTTAACATGGCACCATCGCCAGCACCAATGAAATTGGTGGTTAATGACAGGGTAAGTGCCTTTAGTTCAGGGTCTCCGGGTGCGGAATAAATACCGCTATAACCGGCAACCGAATCAAGCAAGGTACATAACACGCCCCCTTGCACACGACCTGTGCGATTACCCAGATTGGCATCCATGGGTAAATGCATTTGTGCATACCCTTCGGACCAGTCACTTAAAGTAATACCCATCCATTCCAGGAACGGATTATTGATGGGATGAACCGATACACATGCATCCACGATTTAATCCCTGAAATTATTAAAAGCAAGCGGTGCATCGGCAACCTCTTTTTTCAGCAGGGCAATGACATCCTGCAATGTGTCCCGTTTTGTACCACTAACCCGTACGGTATCGCCTTGGATGCTGGCCTGTACTTTCAGCTTGCTGTCTTTAATGGTTTTAACGATTTTTTTTGCCAGGTCTCCGGTAATCCCTTTGCGGATGGTGGCATATTGCTTGAGCTTGTCGCCAGACATCTTTTCTTTTTTACCGTATTCAAGGAAACGCAAATCCACACCACGCTTGGACAGTTTGTTAATGAGCACATCCTGAACCTGCCCCACCTTGAACTCGTCATCGGCAAAGATGGTCAGTTCCAGTTCTTTTTGTTCGATACGGGCATCCGAGCCCTTAAAATCAAAACGGGTTGAAACTTCTTTGTTGGCCTGCTCAACCGCATTCCTGACTTCAATCATGTCTGCTTCACTCACGACATCAAATGATGGCATATTCTCTCTTTCCTTTTAATGGTCACATTAATAATCTACATAAAGATTAGCATATTTTAACCGCTCTGGCCGACAGGCAGACCGACATCAGGCTTGTCTTATATTAAGGCTGGATTAAGGCAAATTTAAGCCATCTCCGAAAGCTCACAATTGTTAGCAATTCATTCCTGCAGCCCACCGTTGATTTCATTAAAATCGTTAAGTATTATGCTGTATGGTAACCGTACAGACAAAAACTCAAACCGGAGAAAAACCATGAGTGCACTAAATATTCTTGAAACATTGCTGGGTGCTGGCAAAGACCTGATGGCACAGGCTGGCAATACGGCAAGAAACGCCGCCACTGGCAACAATCCACTCATTACCGACAAAGATAAAACCACGCTGGGCGCAGGTGCACTGGCCGTGTTGCTGGGCAAAAAAACCGACTCCAACCTGGCCACTTATGGTGGGCTAGCCGCATTAGGCACGGTTGCCTATAAAGCATTCAAACGCTGGCAGGAAAGTCAGGCCGAACTGGCCGCTCAAGGCGTCAATGTGGCTGCGGACATTCCCATGCCACAACCTATCAACCAGATGTCGGTAGAAAAAACCGAGACCACCAGCCGGGCACTGCTGGCAGCCATGATTACGGCAGCCAAGGCAGACGGACATATCCATGATGAAGAAAAAGCCCAGCTGGATGCCCACTTTACAAAAATTTCAGACCCGCAGGAAAGAGCCTGGCTACAGGCGGAAATGAACAAACCCGTAGACCCGGCTGCCGTAGCAAGCCTGGCCGTGAATGACCCCCACCTGGCCTCACAGATTTATGCATTGAGTGTGGCCATGGTAGATGACACCAATTTTATGGAGCGTTCTTATCTGGATGAGTTAGCCAGACAACTTGACCTGGACCACAGTCTGAAACACGAACTGGAAGCCCAGGTAAAACAACAACAGCTATAACCGGTTTTTTACCTGAAGCGGTTGGGAGAAACCAGCACCGGATCGACCTTTTCTTTAAGCAAATTCTCTGACAGGGGCTGGTTCAGGATTAAGGCGCTAGCCAGCTCGGATACACCGGCAGAAGATTGAATCCCATAACCACCCTGGCCGGCCAACCAGAAGAAGCCCTCTGCAGTCTGGTCAAAACCCACCACCAGATCCCCATCATTCACGAATGAACGCAAACCCGCCCAAACATGATTTGGGCGGCGAATCGTAAAGGTGGTGGCCTCTTCAATATAATAAATACCGGTGGCCACATCCAGTTCCTCGGCCACGACATCCTGTGCGTCTACCGGATCGGCATTGGCCGGCGAGCCCAGCACCTGTCCGGCATCGGGTTTAAAATAATATTGTTCGCCAATATCCACGACCATGGGTAAAGTGGCAAGATCCACCCCTTCAGGGGCATCAAAGGTAAAAGCGGTTCGACGGCAAGGTTGCAGTCCTACTGGGGTAACGTTGCTTAAACGGGCTATGTGATCAGCCCAGGCACCGGCCGCGTTAACCAGTGTTTTGCACTGAAAACTTTCGCCATTGGCCAAACTCACCTGCCATTTCTCATCAATACGCTTGCATTGAATAACCTCAGCATTGTTTTGCAGCACAGCACCATTTTTTCTCATACCCTTGAGATACCCCTGGTGCAGGACATCCACATCAATATCTTCGGCATTACGCTCAAGCACCCCGCCATACAGCAGTTCTTTTTTCATGCAGGGCGCCATTTCGACAATTTTGTCCGGGTCAATAAATTCGACATTGGGAGATAGGGCCAGTGCTTCGGCATACATATTGTCCAACTCTTCTTTTTGATCCGGCCGGCCTACGTAAATGCATCCACGGGGATGCAGAACGGGTTGTTCGGTAAAACCGCTTGACTGGGCCTGTTCAAAAAACACACGTCCGGCCCGGGTGAGTGCCTGGATTTGAGGCGTGCCATAGGTTTCCATAAACATGGCAGCAGAACGGCCGGTTGAATGGTAACCGGGCTGCGACTCCCGCTCAAGCACCAGTACGCGCACTTCTTTGGACAGACGATACGCAACTGAAGCACCAGCGATACCGGCACCGATAACGATCACATCAAATTCATTTGCACTACTCATGCTTTATGCTCCAGGACAGGAAAGGTTGTGTTTAATGTCGAGTTATTGTTTTATGTTTTTCATTATACCTATACGAAATTTTATACCGCATAGGAAAAACACTTATTGAAGCTGGTTTTCATCCAGAAAGTCCGGAATTGGCAGTACTTCAATCCCTTCTTCCCGTAAGGCTTGCCGTTGTTCAGACGTGGCGTTGCCACGAATCGCCCTGTCCTCTGCCTCGCCATAATGAATGCGTCTTGCCTCTGAGGTGAATTGATCGCCCACATCTTCGGTTTGTTTGACATAAGCTCTCAACTGCTGCATCGCTGCTGCCTGAATTTTAGCCAGTTCTTTATCGTTGAGGTTTGCCATCGCTTCTGCCACAGGAGCCTGTGATATCGGCTGCGGCTGCTTTTCTTTTTTAAGATGGGAAACATTCAGATGCGGAGCCGACAGCATTTTACTGATATTGGCGTTACCGCAGATAGGGCAGGTTAAAAGCCCTCTTTCCTGTTGTGAATCATAATCCTCGTGGGATGAGAACCAGCCCTCAAATATATGATGTGCCTCACATTGAAGGTCAAAAACTTTCAAAGCCATAATTACCCGGTTAAAAATATACTTGCCTGCATACCTGACATGATAACGCTTATTCTGAAAACGTGTATCTATCCGGGGGCCTGAAGCCATGCATTGCCACTAGGACAAACCTGTTTTTCCTAAAGCCAGCCGGCTTTTTTGAAGCGCCAGTACAGGTAACCGCAAGCACCAAACATAAGTGCCAACACAAAAGGATAGCCAAAAGCCCAGTCCAGCTCTGGCATTTCCTTGAAGTTCATTCCATAAATACCTGCAATAGCCGTGGGCACCGCCAAAATCGCTGCCCAGGCAGCCAGCCTTTTGGCAATGTCCGTTTGGTGATTTTGCCCAATCATCATACCGGCCTCAAAGGCAAACGCCAGGGCCTCGCGCAAGGAGTTGATCTGCTCCACCAAACGGGCCACCCGATCTGAGACGATACTGAAATTTGAACGGGAATCCATTTCCACCACATCTATCCGTACCAGCGACAGTTTGCGGCAAATTTCTATCATGGGAGCAATAGCCGTATGAACCCTTAGCAAATCACGCCGCTGTTTATACAGCTTGCGAATATCGCTTTCCTTAAGCCCTTGCAGCAGCATTTGGTGCTCTGACTGGTCAACTTCATATTCCAGCCTGGCCGTTAAATGAGTATAGCTGTCAGCCAGCACATCCAGAATTTCAGCCGCCACATAATCACTTCCCCGGGCAATCAGGTCGGGCCATCCTTCCAGCCTTTCCCGAAGGGAACTGTTGGACAGGGCGTCTCCACGCCTGACGGTTAGCAGAAAACCAATTCCGAAAATAATCTGTATTTCGCCAAAAACCGGTTTTTTACTGTTTTCTTTACTAACAGTCATGGCCACAATCTGGATATATTCCCCATAATCAATCATTTTGGGACGCACATGTTTTTTAATGATTTCTTCTGTAGCATCCGTGCTAAGTGACAGCTGCCTGCAAATATGCTCCAACTCGGCTTTGGTGGGGTCTTTCAGGCCAACCCACAACAGGCGGGTGGACTCTTTCTTATAACCCGCAATCTGATCTATCGTCATTTCCCCACGTCGCCTGCCATGCACATATTCAACCGAGGCAATTACAGATGCGTCCGCTGATTTTTCAGTGGGTTTTGAATCAGCTTTTGCGGCAGATTTTGAATCAGTTTTAACGCCTTCCATCTCTGCAACAGATTTTGTTGACTCTTTCACTTTTTTTTCAACAGTCATGACTCCCTCCTGTGACATGCAGAAGGGATCATACCATTCGCCCGGCCCCTTAACCCTGGTAATTAACCAGACTGCGGGCAATCAGCATGCGCTGGATCTCGCTGGTGCCTTCATAAATTTGCGTGATACGCGCATCACGGTAATAGCGCTGGACCGGATAATCTTCCAGATAGCCGTAACCGCCATGCACCTGAATGGCCATTGAGCAGACTTTCTCTGCCATTTCAGAGGCCATCAGCTTGGCCTGGGCCGCTTCATTAAGGCAAGGAATACCACGATCTTTAAGAGAAGCGGCGTTAAGGACCATTAAGCGGGCGGCATTGATTTGGGTATGCATGTCAGCCAGCATATTGGCAATACTTTGATGCGCCAGCAGGTTTTTGCCAAACTGCTCCCGCTCCTGCGCATATTTTAGGGCTGCCTCGAAAGCGGCACGGGCAATGCCCACAGCCTGGGCGCCAATACCAATTCGGCCATTTTCAAGATTGGACAGGGCAATAGACAGGCCCTTGCCCCGTTCACCCAACAAATTGTTTTCTGGAATAGTGCAATTTTCAAGGGTAATGGCGCAGGTATCTGACGCCCTGATACCCATTTTGTGCTCTACCCGACTTACGATAAAACCAGGGGTATTCGTGGGCACCAGAAAGGCGGAAAGCCCTTTCTTGCCCAGATCAGGATCAGTCACGGCAAAGATAATGGCTATTTTGGCCCGCTTGCCGTTGGTGACGAATTGCTTGGCCCCATTCAGGATCCATTTCCCATCTTGCAATATGGCACGGGTTTTCAGGTTATGGGCCTCTGAGCCGGCCTGCGGTTCGGTCAGGCAAAAGCTGCCAATCGCCCGTCCCGATGCCATTTCAGGCAGCCATTGCTTTTTCTGCTCATTATTACCCGCATTCAACAAGGTGCCGCAACCCACTGAATTATGCACACTCATCATCGTGCCGGTAGCCGCGTCTGCTGCAGAAATTTCCTCAATCGCCAGTGCATAAGAAACGTAATCGGAAAATGAGCCCCCCCACTCTTCGGGTACCACCATCCCCATCAGGCCCAACTCACCCATTTTCTCAATCATGGTATCGTCTATCCAGCCCTCTTTTTCCCACTGCTCTGCCCTGGGTGCAATTTCATTTTGCGCAAAATCGCGAGCCATGTCACGAATCATGCTTTGCTCTTCGCTTAATGCAGTATTAAACATTGATATTCCTTCCTTCTTTTTCAGGCAGGCAAACCGGGGCGAGTTTTACCAAGCATCGCCCCAATGACCAATAAATATAAAAACCTATTTTGCGGAAAACAGCTTGATAATGGCCGAAAAATCCAACTGGCCATTGCCCTTTGCGCTGAATGTCTGATACAGCTGCTGGGCCGCTGCCCCGAGCACCACCGGCACTTTGGCAGCACGGGCCGCTTCGGTTGCCAGCCCCAGGTCTTTCAGCATTAAATCAGAACCAAAACCACCCACATAACCTTTTGAGGCCGGTGCCGTTTCCACCACCCCCGGATACGGGTTATACACTTCTGAGCTCCAGCAACGGCCCGAAGATGTATTGATAATACCGGCCAGTACTTTAGGGTCCATACCCAGCGATACCCCCAGATTCATGGCTTCGGCCGCACCAATCATGGAAATGCCCAACAGCATGTTATTGGCCACCTTGGCTACCTGGCCGTTACCGGCACCACCGCAATACACAATATTTTTGCCCATAGTTTCCAATACCGGCAGGGCCCTTTCAAACACGGCCTCATCGCCGCCCACCATGAAAGTCAAGGTGCCGGCCTGCGCCCCTCCCGTACCACCAGACACCGGGGCATCCAGCATATCATTGCCCTGGGCGGCTGCCTGGGCGGCCACTTCACGGGCGGTTTGCGGATCTATGGTGGAGGAGTCTATGAGCAATACCTGCTTGCCAACAGCGGCAAGCACCCCGTCTTCACCCAGATAAACCTGCTTTACATGGACCGAGGCCGGTAACATGGTTATTAACATGTCAATGTCAGCACTGGCCAATTTTGCAGGTGAAGCTGCCCGAACCGCCCCGGACGCCTCCAGCATTTGCACTGCCGATTCGACCAGGTCATAAACATAAACATGATGACCCGCTTTCAGCAAATTAAGCGCCATGGGGGCACCCATGTTGCCCAGACCAATAAATCCGATATTCATGTAAGTCTCCGTGTATTACTGTTTTATTTTTGAATAAATGAAGTATGACAACCATACTGAGAATATGCGTTAAAGACTGTCATTTTAAAGACGTTTTTCAATCATTTCGAAAAACCCGACAGCCTGCGCTTTCCACCCCCCCCATTCACACCACCCTGCTCAGCACACTGCCTTCGCGGAAAAAGGCATCCAGGTTATCAATCACCCGTTGCGACATGCGCTGGCGGGTTTCCACCGTAGCACTGCCCACGTGCGGCATGAGCACCACATTGTCCATATTCAGCAAGGCCTCGGGGACATACGGTTCGTTTTCAAAAACATCCAGTGCAGCTGCGCCCAGACGCCCTTCCTGCAAGGCCTTGACCATCGCTGCCTCATCAATGACCGTTCCGCGTGAAACGTTGATCAGCAAGCCTTTCGGTCCCAGGGCGTTCATGATTTCATCGTTGATCAGATGATAGGTGGTTGGCCCGCCAATACACATGATGAACAGGAAATCACTCCATTGCGCCAATGCTTTCAATGAGGGCTCATACTGGTAAGGCACACCCTGCTTTTCAGAACGATTGTGATAGCGGATCTCGCAATCAAAGCCGTTTAGCCGTTTGGCAATTACCTGCCCTATATTACCTAATCCGACAATACCCGCTTTTTTGCCGGACACACTATGCATCAGGGGAAAGTCTGCCTGCGGCCATTGCCCTTCGCGTACGAAACGATCTGCCTGCACCAACCCACGCGCCGCGCCCAATAACAGGGTCATGGCGGTATCAGCCACACAATCATTCAAGACATCGGGCGTATTGCCTAATTGAATACCGCGCCGTTGCAGCTCATGCGCATCAATTGAGTCATACCCCACGCCAAAACTGCTAACGACTTTCAGATTAGGTAAACAATCAAGCCATTCATTTTTGAACCCGTATTTGGCTGACGTAACCGCCGCCACACAATCCTGGCCATACTTTTTTAATGCCTGCATGGCATCTTCATGTTCCCATAACCTGAACACCTCATATTGCCTATCAAGATGCTGGCTAATCACGGCGGGCGAAGGACCCACCTGCACGACACGATTTTTTTTCATTTTTACAGACCTCCTTTTACTGACCCCAAAGATACTCGCTGTTTCAGGAGCACCGCCATAATGAATAACCTTACCTGCCCACAAATGGCAAAAGCCCCCAAAACATCCAGTGTCAGGACACAATAAATTATTCATTCAAAAAAAAATAGTTAAAATCTGATAACTCGTTGTAGAATATCAGGTTTTAGGCTCAATTCAGGGCAAACTTACTTCAATCATCAAGATGTCTCTATTCGTCCATAAATACGGTGGCACCTCCATGGGTTCCATCGAACGCATTCAAAATGTTGCGAAACGTGTCGCCAAATGGCATGCAGAAGGCCATCAGGTAGTTGTGGTTCCTTCAGCCATGTCGGGCGAAACCAACCGTTTGCTTGGCCTGGCCAAGGAACTGTCAGAAACCCCCGATCCTCGTGAAGTGGATATGCTTGCCTCTACAGGCGAGCAGGCAAGCAGCGCCTTGCTGGCCATGGCACTACAGGCACAAGGGGTACCTGCACGCAGCTATACCGGCTGGCAGGTTGCCGTAAAAACAGACAGCGCCTTCGGCAAGGCCCGTATCACCTCTATCGATGACCAGCGCGTTCGCGCAGACCTGGACGCCGGCAAAGTAGTTATCGTGACCGGTTTTCAGGGTATAGACCCCGATGGTCATATTACAACGCTGGGACGTGGTGGTTCAGATACCTCAGCCGTCGCCATGGCTGCTGCCCTTAAAGCTGATGAATGCCTGATTTTCACTGACGTGGATGGTGTTTATACAACAGATCCGCGTGTTGTTCCCGAAGCGCGCCGCATGAATGTGGTGTCATTCGAAGAAATGCTTGAAATGGCATCACTGGGCTCAAAAGTACTCCAGATCCGCTCTGTCGAGTTTGCCGGCAAATATAAAGTTCCGGTACGTGTCCTGTCATCGTTAACCGACCCCTTAATTTCGCTCGAAGAAGAAAAAAATTCGGGAACCCTTATTACTTTCGAGGAAGATTCAAAAATGGAAGCAGCATTAGTTTCTGGTATCGCCTTCAGCCGCGATGAAGCAAAAATTACACTGTTGGGCGTACCTGATAAACCAGGCGTTGCCTTTGCCATCCTGGGGCCAGTTGCCGATGCCAACATCGATATCGACATGATTATCCAGAACCAATCTGTTGATGGCACCACAGACTTCTCTTTCACCGTCAATCGCAACGATTTCAAACGCACCCTGGACGTTATTCAAAACACCATCGTGCCTAATACCGGTGCCCGCGAAGTGATTACCGATGAAAAAGTCTGCAAGGTATCCATCGTAGGTATTGGCATGCGCTCACACGCCGGTGTTGCCAGCCTGATGTTCCGCACCCTGGCCGAGGAAGGCGTTAACATCCAGATGATCAGCACCAGTGAAATCAAGACTTCCGTGCTGATTCAGGACAAATACATGGAACTGGCCGTTCGTGCCCTGCACAAGGCATTTGGCCTGGATGGCAACCCAGCCGAAACCGCAATTGAAGAGTAAATAAAGAAAATGCTGCTTTTTAGCTAAAAAGCAGCATTTTCAAACAACCCTATTGACACAAGTAGGTAATATTAGTTAGAATCCTCTTTTCTTTGGAGACGTGGCCGAGAGGTTGAAGGTACTCCCCTGCTAAGGGAGCATGCGGC
>CAZPNE010000009.1:0-27752 GCA_964588255.1 uncultured Advenella sp.
AGTCCATGAATAGCAATCCCTTATTAGCCCCCTTATCCGAACTCATTGATTACAGTGCCATCAAACCGGAACACCTGGCTCCCGCACTTAACAGCCTGCTTGACGACACGCGTCTTGCCATAAGTGAGATTATTGAAAAGGTTAAAGAGCCAACATGGGATTCTTTCATAGAACCTTTGGAATACGACTCTGCCCGTTTATGGCGGGCATGGTCGGTAGCCGGTCATTTAAATTCAGTTGTCAACACACCTGAATTACGTGATGCATACAATGCCATGCTACCCAAAATGACCGAATTTTCAACCTGGATCGGCCTTAATAAAGACCTGTACCAGCAATACCTGAAAATTTCTCAAAATGAAGCATTTAACAGTTTCACCCCAACACGCAAACGTATTATCGAACTGGCATTGCGCAACTTTCGGCTTAGCGGTGTCGAACTTGAGGGTGAAAACAAAGAACGCTATGCGCAAATCAGCGAACAGGTTGCATTAACCTCACAAAAATTTTCCGAAAACTCCCTGGATGCCGTTGATTCCTGGGAATGGATCGTTACCGATGAAAAAGAGCTGGAAGGCTTGCCGCAAGACGCGGTGAATGCAGCCAAACAAACCGCCCAGGCAGAAAACAAAGAGGGTTGGAAGTTCACGCTGAAGATGCCTTCGTACCTGCCCGTCATGCAATATGCCAAAAGCCAGTCCTTGCGTGAAAAACTTTATCGTGGTTACGCCACTATTGCCTCAGAACAAGGTGACACCCAGTACGACAACTCATCAAACATAGAAAAACTGCTCGCCCTCAGAACCGAAGAGGCGCACCTGCTGGGCTACCGTGACTTTGCCGAAATGCGCCTTGAAACCCGCATGGCAGACAATGCTGACCAGGTTGTGGGCTTCCTGCGTAATCTTGCTTCGAAAGCCAAACCTTTTGCAGAAAACGATGTCGCCGAGATTAAACAATTTGCCAGTCAATCATTGGGGCTGAATGATCTTCAGCCATGGGACTATGCCTATGTATCCGAGCAATTGCGCCAATCCCGTTATGCCTACTCAGATGAAGAAATAAAACAGTACCTGCCAGAGCCTAAAGTCATTGATGGTTTGTTTTACGTGATTAGTACTCTGTTCAATGTTGAACTCGTTCCCTTCGAGGCGCCTGTCTGGCACGAAAGCGTGGCCGTCTATGCCGTTAAAGAAAACAACGAACTTATCGGTTATTTATACACCGACCTTTATGCCCGTGCTGGAAAACAAAGTGGCGCCTGGGTAGACAGCGAACGCACTCGCCACCAGCATGGCGACAACCTGCATACGCCCGTTGTTTATCTAACCTGCAACTTTCCCCCTCCACAAGATAATAAACCAGCGTTGCTCACTCATGATGATGTCATCACCCTGTTCCATGAGTCTGGACATGCACTGCATGCACTGCTTTCCAAGGTAGATGAACCCGCGGCCTCTCCGTTTGCCAGCGTCGAATGGGATGCCATAGAACTTCCATCCCAATTCATGGAAAACTTTTGTTGGGAATGGTCAGTCCTGAAAAAGCTGTCTGGCCACTGGGAAAACCAGGAACCTCTACCCGAATCCCTTTATAAAAAAATGCTGGCGGCAAAAAATTATCAAAGCGGCATGCAAACCGTACGCCAGATAGAATTTTCCCTGTTTGATATGCTTTTGCATCAACGCACCAGCCAGACCTCTATTGCTGATGTACTTGCACTACTTAATAAAGTACGTAAAGAAGTAGCGGTTATCATCCCGCCGGCATGGCACCGCTTCCCGCACAATTTCTCCCATCTGTTTGCCGGAGGCTATGGTGCCGGTTATTACAGTTATAAATGGGCGGAAGTACTTTCATCCGATGCTTATGGCCTGTTTGAGGAAAACATCCTTGACAATCATGGTACGCTTAACCCTATCATCGGCAATAAATTCAGGCAAGAAATCCTGGCAGTTGGCGGCTCCCGTCCCGCTGCCGAATCCTTCAAAGCCTTCCGTGGCCGTGACCCCAGCCCCGATGCACTACTCCGTCATTGTGGCATGACTGAAGCGGCCTGATATAATTTTGGTACCAAGCGTAATGATCAAGAAAACACTGCTTTCATCTTTACTGGCTGTGGCTTTGTTGCATCCTACCCATGCCGTGGCGCAAGAACAGAGTGCAGCCAAGCCCAGTGTTATTTATAAAATAACAGGCCGACTTCCCGATTTGAAATTCAGCCTGAATGCGGCACAAGACAAAACCATTACAGAGAATGATGTAAAGGGTAAAGTCGTGCTTTTGTTTTTTGGTTATGCCAGTTGCCCCGACATCTGCCCTACTACCATGGCCCAGTTGTCAGCCGTTAAAGGTATGCTAGGAGAAGATGCCAACAATATCCAGATTATATTTCTCAGTGTAGATCCGCATCGGGACACACCTGAAGTCCTGCAAGCTTATGTTGATGCCTTCGATAATGGTGCCATAGGCCTGACTGGCACCGAAAAACAAATTGCTGATATTGCCCGCCGCTACCGTGTTGCTTACCAAATAGAAAAACCCCAGCCCGGCAGCGATCCCAATAACTATGAGGTCATGCATGCACGTGGGATCTATGTCTTTGATGCCAATGGTAAAGTCCAGTTCCTGGCATCCGACAGCGAAGAGCCAGAAATGCTAGTCGCCAAAATACACGATATCCTGCCATCGTCCTCTTAAATTTCTAAACCGGAGTCTATTATGATCACTATTCATCTCCTGGAGTCTTCAAGATCTTTTCGCATTGTCTGGCTTTTGGAAGAGTTGGGGCTTTCATATCAAATAAGGCATCATCGCAGGAACGCAGAAACATCAAAAGCGGAAACCTCCCTGCAAGACATACATCAACTGGGTGTTGCGCCGGTACTTAATGATAATGACCTGACCCTGATAGAGTCAGGTGCAATTATTGAATATTTACTGAATCACTATGACCGTAGTGCCTTGCGTCCACCTATCGCCTCTGCCGATTACAATCAATATTCCCTGTGGATGCATTTTGCCGAAGGCTCTCTCATGCCGGTGTTGTCCAAGCATAAAGCCTTGCTAAAAATGGGTACCTCCCGCGTACCATTTTTTGCCCGCTCCATCCTTAAGAAAGCAGTTAATGGCACCATCAACGCAAACATTGCCCCTGAAATTGAAAAGAAACTCAAGTTCATTGATACTGAATTGGGTCAACATGGCTGGTTCTGTGGTAGCCAATTTACCGCTGCAGACATTCAGATGTGCTACCCTCTTGAACTGGCAGAAACCCGTGGATGCATTACCGCAGACATGCAAAATATTCAATCTTTTCTAAGTGCGGTTCAAGAAAGACCCGCTTATAAAATAGCCAAAGAAAAATCAGGCAACATCACTTTATCTCTGGAACACTCGGTCGCTGACAATGATGAACCTAGCGATCATACTGATTCCGAAAACGAATCTGCCGCTAGCGACCATCCAGACAACAACGATCAAACCAACCCGACAGGCACACATGACCAAGCAGCCCAAAAGGCTGAGACCGAGACTAAAAACTGAATTATTTAAAAACTTCGGGCTATCCCTCTTATTTCGAGCAACACTTGCAAGAAATAAAATAGTCTCCAAGAATACTTGGTCGGTTAATTGAAGAAATCCTGGGTACCGAAAAACGGCACCAGGATTTTTTAATTTAAACTTAATCTTGGCTTAATGCCACCTTCTTTATATTAGTGTCCCAAATAGGCCTTACGCACATCATCATTAACCAAAAGGTTTGCTCCCGTATCGGAAAGCACCACCTTACCGGTTTCAAGCACATAACCCCGATCAGCAAGCTGCAAAGCCTTATTGGCATTTTGCTCTACCAGGAACACGGTTACCCCTTCATCGCGGATAGTTCTGATAATTTCAAAAATCTGGGCAATAATCAAGGGCGCCAAACCCAGCGTGGGCTCATCTAACAGCAATAAACGTGGCTTACTCATTAATGCCCGACCAATAGCCAGCATTTGCTGCTCACCCCCCGACATGGTTCCTGAACGCTGATTGGCACGTTCTTTAAGCCTGGGAAACAATTTGAAGACATGATCCAGTCCTTCTTCAATTTCCTGCGGCTTCAGATAAAAGCCACCCATTTTCAGGTTTTCCACAACCGTCATATCAGGGAACACCCGCCTTCCCTCTGGTGAGATGGCAATACCCTTTTGCATGATTTTATGAGTGGACTCGTTGGTGATATCTTCATCAAGAAATGAAATATTGCCACTTCTGGCACGCGGATTGCCACAAACCGTCATTAGCAAGCTTGTTTTTCCGGCGCCGTTTGCCCCAATCAAGGTGACAATTTCACCCTGATTAACTTCAACACTTACTTCATTCAATGCCTGGATAGCACCGTAATAAGTACTCACCTTTTCCAGTTTTAACACTTATTCTTCTCCCAGATAGGCTTTAATCACGCGTGGATCTGTTCTGACGGCCTCAGGTTTGTCTGTCACAATAGGTTTGCCATGCTCCATAACCAGGATGCGGTCGGAAATACCCATGATCAGACTCATATCATGCTCAATTAATAAAACCGACATATCAAACTCGTTGCGTAGCTGGTTGATTAAGTCTGCCAGATCTTTTTTCTCTTGCGGATTCAATCCGGCAGCAGGCTCATCAAGCAAGAGTAAACAAGGGTTGGTAATCATGCATCGGGCAATTTCAAGGCGACGCTGATGCCCATAGGACAAATTACCGGCCTCACGATTGGCAAATTGACGCAAACCCATAAAATCCAGCCACTTGACCGCATTATTCAACGCTTTCTTTTCGGAACGGCGATAAGAAGGCAAATTGAGCAAACCCGGCAAAAGACTGGA
Source organism: uncultured Advenella sp. (assembly GCA_964588255.1). Classification (GTDB taxonomy): domain Bacteria; phylum Pseudomonadota; class Gammaproteobacteria; order Burkholderiales; family Burkholderiaceae_B; genus Advenella. The sequence continues at coordinate 4,857 of CAZPNE010000009.1, forward strand.
TTTGATTTGGGTATGTTGTGCCACCAGCAGGTTTTCCAGAACGGTAAGGTGCTTGAACAGGCGCACATTCTGAAAAGTACGTACCAGGCCATGCTGGGCAACTTTATGGCTTGGATGACCGGCAATGGCCTTACCGTTTAACGTGATGCTACCCGCAGTCGGTTTGTAAAAACCGCTAACACAATTAAAAACAGTTGTTTTGCCGGCGCCGTTTGGACCAATAATGGCAAATATCTCATTTTTTCTTACATCAAAACTTACCGAATCAACTGCCAGCAACCCGCCAAACTGCATCATCAAGCCATCCACGCTTAATATTTTCTCACTCATTCGGAATCTCCACTTGCGGACGTTTTACCGGTAGCAAGCCTTGCGGGCGCCATACCATCATCAACACCATGACTAAACCAAAAATCAACATCCTGTACTCGGCAAACTGACGTGCCAGCTCTGGCAACACCGTTAATATAATGGCAGCCAGAATCACGCCAACTTGCGAACCCATACCCCCCAACACCACAATTGCCAAAATAAGCGCAGACTCAATAAAGGTAAATGATTCGGGGTTGACCAGCCCCTGACGTGCGGCAAAAAATGCCCCCCCCAATCCAGCGAAAGTTGCTCCCAAAGTAAATGCGGACAATTTGATGCGGGTGGGATTCAGGCCCAATGAACGGCAAGCGATTTCATCTTCCCGCAATGCCTCCCAGGCACGCCCGATTGGCATGCGAACCAGCCGGTTGGACACAATAAGGGTAATAAAGGCCAGTACCAATGCCATCAGGTACAGATAAATAACCACATCCATGGTGCTGAACTTCCAGTCCATGAGCTGGTGGAAGGTTTGTGCTCCCTCTACCGAGGCCTTACGTGTCATTTCATAGCCAAAAACAGTGGGCTTGGGAATACCTGAAATGCCATCAGGACCACCTGTAAACTCATACAGGTTAATCAATAACAAACGGATGATTTCCCCAAAGCCCAGGGTAACAATGGCCAGGTAATCGCCCCGTAAACGCAAAACAGGAAAACCCAGTAAAAAACCAAAAAAAGCGGATACGACACCCGCTAACGGCAAGGCTTCCCAAAAACCCCAACCTGCCCAGTGGTAGAGCAACGCATAGGTATAGGCGCCTACGGCATAAAATCCGACAAAACCCAAGTCTAGCAGACCGGCAAAACCCACCACAATATTCAGGCCAAGCGCAAGCATGACGTAAATCAGAACCAGCGTGGCAATATCCACCTGGCTGCGACCACTAAAAAATGGCCAAATGATGGCGGCTACAAAAACCAGACCTAACAACAGGTTCGTGGACTTTGGATTAAGTGTTGGCACCCTGGGCAAGTTAAAACGTACACCCGGTCTTTTTTTGAACAGATAGGGCTTCACCAACTGCACTGCAAAAACAATTAACATACCCCACAGCACAATACTCCAGTGCGGTACGATTTCCGTGTTGATACCTTTACGTTCAAGTTGCAGCCCAAATATTGGCACAATCATAATGCCGGTTAAAACAGCAGCCAAAAAAGCACTTGTTATATTTTTCATTACACTTTTTCCACTTCAGGTTTACCCAACAGACCACTGGGCCTGAACAATAAAATGAAAATAAGCAGGCCAAAGGCAACAATATCCTTGTATTGTGAAGACAAATAGGCGGCAGCCATTGTTTCAGCCACACCAAGTAAAAGCCCACCCAAAATAGCACCTGGAATACTGCCAATCCCGCCCAATACAGCGGCCGTAAATGCTTTGATACCGGCAATAAACCCAATAAATGGATTAAGCTTGCCAATAGTCAGGGCAATCAGCACTCCTCCTACGGCAGCCAGCATGGCACCCAGAATGAAGGTAAAGGAAATGACTCTATTGGTATCAATACCCAGCAGGTTAGCCATATGCATATCCTGGGAACAGGCACGCGAGGCCCTGCCCATTTTTGAGTTCTTGATATAAAAAGTAAGGCCAACCATTAAAAAGAAAACCACGCAAATAATCATTAGCCGGGCATAGGTAACGGTTACCGTAAAATCAGAAGCACCAACTGTAAACTGCAACGCACCCGGCATCAGGTTGGGAACCGCCATATCACGCGAACCTTGCCCGATTGCCACCCAGTTTTGCAAAAAAATGGACATACCAATCGCCGTAATAAGTGCGACCAGTCTTGGCCCGCCACGTACCGGCCGATAGGCGATTCTTTCTACCGAATAGCCATAAACCGCCGTGACTGCCACCGCGATCAGAATCATGCAAAGAATGGTAATGGGAACAGGAACACCACTATTGACACCAATCGCAGACAATGTCACCAGACCGACATACCCACCAATCATGTAAATTTCACCGTGGGCAAAATTAATCATGCCTATGATGCCGTACACCATGGTGTAGCCAATTGCAATTAATGCATAAATGGCACCTAGCGACAAGCCGTTAAACAGCTGCTGGATAAACTGAGGTAAGAACTCTTGCATTTTTTTCTCGTTATACCAATAAAAGTGACCCCCGAAAGGATAGACAAAATCCGTTTCCGGGTAAAGCCCTGAAAACCATTAGACAGGCATTAAATCGTGCAATTTTTTGGTTTGCCGATATTCCACATCAGCATTCTGAATGGAATCAGCAAACAGGTGCTGACCAACAGTTTTACCACCATATCACCCAGTGCCAGTGACACCCAAGGTACAGCGGTACCGGCGAACGCCAGGCCAAAAAACAGGAAAGTATCAAGAACCGAAGCCAAAACGCCTGCTACGAAGGGAGCCTTCCACCAGCTTAACAAACGCATTTTGTCAAAAATGAAAATATCACCCAGCTGAGCAAACAAAAAGGCGCTGCCTGAAGCGATGGCGATACGGGCGTCAGACAATAAATATGAAACCATAATGGCGACCACAAAACCCACTAACACAATTTTTCTGGCAACTTGCGGGCCAAAACGACGATTAAGCAGATCAGTAACCAGAAAAGACACCGGATAGGTTAGTGCCCCCCAGGTAAGCCATTCATTAATATGAAATTGTGGCTGAACCAATACATTGGAAGCAACCACGATAAGACACATTAACGCAATGGCGAGCAAAGCCTGCAAAGACGATATTTGGTCAAAATAGCCTATTTTTTTCATTAGGATTCACCCAATTCACGGGCCATTTCAGTTGCCCTGTCAGAGGCGGCCTGCATGGCCTGTTTAACCGTTTCCCTAAAGTTATGTTGCTCAAACACCGCCAATGCTGCGGCCGTTGTACCTCCTTTGGAGGTGACATTTTCACGCAAGGTACCGGGTTCCTGTTCTGATGCCGCTGCAAGTGCTGCCGAACCCAGAATAGTTTCAATCGCCAGTGTCTTCGCCTGATTGTAATCTAACCCCAATGCCTTGGCGCCATCCACCAAGGATTCTATTAACAAGAATACATACGCCGGACCACTGCCTGACAGCGCAGTCACGCCATCCAGCAGGTTCTCATCCTGAACGCGCACAACCGAACCAATTGAGGCCAGAATTTGCTCTGCAAGCAAAATGTCTTTTTCATCCAATGACGGCATTGCATACAAACCCGTAACCCCCTTGCCAATTAACGCTGGGGTATTGGGCATGACACGAACAAGGGCAGGCCAAGGTTTGCCCTGAGCGCCCAGCCAGGCAGACAGGGATTGTGTATTCAAGCCTGCTGCAATGCTGATAACCAGGGTATCAGGCTGCAAATGGATTTTGCTGCCTTCAATGGCTTCATGCATATTTTGTGGTTTAACCGCGTAAATCCATACCTTGCATTGCGCAAGTTCGGCAGTAACCTGGCTATTTGCCTTAACGCCCTTTTGAAGCCAGCGTTCATGCCCGGCCGTGTTGATATCTACGACCAGAATGTCTTCGGCTTGGCAGACAGTGCCAATCATGCCACTGGCCATTGCCATGGCCATATTGCCGCCACCTATAAAGGCGATTTTGGTATTTTGTTTCATGGAAAGAATTTACTCTAGGAGAAAAGCCTGGTTTAAAAAGAACTCAAACCGAAACCAATCGGTGACCAGACGTAATAATGATTGTGTGATTTTATTACCAATTCAGGAAGGATTCCGCAATCTGGTCATTTTAATTTGATTTTATAAGGCTTGCAAAACTTCAGTATTGGTTATAAATTCACCATAATGTCATAAACAAGTCATATTATCTTTGCTTTACTTCTGAAGTAACTATTCCAAAAGAATACAGTTAACAAATAACCGGAGAAAGTAACATGCAAGTCAAAAAATCTGCAATGATCTTGGGCAGTGTTTTTGCAATGGCCAGTTTCAGCGTCAATGCTGCCACAGAAATCAATTTCTGGCATTCAATGGAAGGCCCCCTTGGAGAACGGGTCAACGAAATCGTCAGTGATTTCAATCAAAAACAATCTGACTACAAAATCAATCCTACCTACAAAGGGGCGTATGGCGAATCCATGAATGCAGGTATTGCCGCATACCGTGCAGGCCAGGCTCCGGATATTATCCAGGTTTTTGAAGTAGGTACGGCAACCATGATGTTTTCCAAAGGTGCCATCAAACCCATTCAGGAAATGTCAGAAGAAGTGGGTAACCCGATAGATCCGAAAAATTTTGTTCCCGGTATTGCAGGTTATTATTCCGAGCCAAACGGTAAACTGGCATCCATGCCTTTTAACAGCTCTACCCCCGTTTTCTATTACAACAAGGATATGTTTGAAAAAGCAGGCCTTGATCCCAATTCTCCACCTAAAACCTATGCCCAAATTAACGAAGCAGCCAAAAAACTCAAAGAAGCAGGTATTGAATGTGGCTACACGACTTCCTGGCCTTCATGGGTATTGATTGAAAACTTCTCTGCCTTGCATAATTTACCCTATGCCACCAAAAACAATGGTTTTGATGGCCTTGATGCCCGTATTGAATTAACTAAAGACGGCTTTGTCAAGCACTTCAATTATCTGAATCAAATGGCCAAAGATGGCACCTTTACCTATGGTGGTCGTGGCGATGCTGCCAACGCCCTGTTTTCTTCAGGAAAATGCGCCATGTTTACCGGTTCAAGCGGATCACGCGCCAGTTTCAGCAAAAATGCGCAATTCAAATTTGGCATTTCAACACTGCCTTACTACGATGACGTTCCCGGTGCACCACAAAACAGCGTTATTGGCGGTGCCTCTTTATGGGTATTCAATAATAAATCGCCTGAAGTCAACAAAGGCATTACCGAATTCTTCCAATACATTGCATCACCTGAAGTGGCTGCCAAGTGGCACCAGGATACCGGTTATGTTCCTGTGGTCAAGGCGGCCTATGATCTTACCAAAGCATCGGGTTTCTATGACAAAAACCCGGGTACCGATGTTCCTTTCATTCAACTAAACGTTGAAACCACTGACGAGTCCCGTGGTGTACGCTTGGGCTTCCTGCCACAAATTCGTGATATTCAGGACGCTGAAATGGAAAACATCTTTGCCCAGAAAGTTTCCGTGGAAGATGGCCTGAAAAACATGCAAGAACGTGCCAACGAACTGTTGCAGCGTTTCGAAAACAGCAATAAATAATCAGCGCTCACTAGCGTAAACAGCGGGCAAAAACAAGTGCTCGCTGTTTCTCACTCTTTTTCAATCAAGAGGCATAATGGAAAAACGCGTCGTTTTCAATCATAAGTTACTGCCCTATCTCCTGCTTGCTCCACAACTTCTGATTACGGTGATCTTCTTTTTCCTGCCTGCCGGTCAGGCAATTTGGCAATCATTTTTTATAGAATCCGCTTTTGGTGGTGACCAGCAGTTTGTTGGCCTCGATAACTACACGGCGCTCTTCAACAACGCCTACTATTTCGACTCATTCAAGGTCACCTTTGTTTTTTCCCTGGCCGTTGCAGTCATTGGTTTATCTATTTCGCTGCTATTAGCCGTCATGGCCGACCGGGTTATTAAAGGGGCAATGCTTTACAAAACCATGCTAATTTGGCCTTATGCCGTGGCTCCTGCCGTGGTAGGCGTATTATGGGCCTTCCTGTTTTCACCTGCGGTAGGCACCTTGGCTGTTTATCTTACCCACATGGGAATAGACTGGAACCCGCGACTGGACTCTGCTGATGCCATGATTCTGGTCGTCATGGCTGCTGTGTGGAAACAGATCTCTTACAATTTCCTGTTCTTTCTGGCGGGTCTGCAATCCATTCCAAGATCCCTGATTGAAGCCGCTGCCATTGATGGTGCCTCGCCTGCTCGACGTTTCTGGACAATCGTTTTCCCTCTGTTATCGCCCACGACCTTTTTTCTGCTCGTCATTAACATGGTCTATGCTTTCTTTGAAACCTTTGCCATTATTGACACCACCACACAAGGTGGCCCTGGCAACTCAACCAACATCCTGGTTTATAACGTTTATAAAACCGCTTTCAAGTCATTTGATTACGGCTCTTCCGGTGCGCAATCCGTCATCCTGATGTTTATTGTCATTTTGCTCACCATTGTGCAATTCCGGTATGTTGACCGAAAAGTGCAATACTAATCCAGCCCCTAAAAGGAATTTATCATGATTGAACGTCGGCCCTGGCTTGATTTACTGGCACACTTGATCCTGGTCTTCGGTTTGGTTATTGTTGCCTTCCCGCTTTACATTGCTTTTGTTGCTTCTACCCAAACGGCCCGGGAAGTGGCTAATGCCCCTGTTTCCCTGCTACCGGGCACACACTTTATTGAAAACTACGCGCAAGTGCTATTTTCTGGCAGTTCAGTACAAACCACACCGGTTGGCAACATGCTATGGGTATCTTTTGTCATTGCCATGATTATCTCTATAGGTAAAATCAGCATTTCCATGCTGTCAGCATTTGCTGTTGTATATTTTCGCTTCCCGTTTCGCATGCTTTGCTTCTGGATGATTTTCATCACCCTGATGTTGCCCGTAGAAGTCCGTATTTCCCCCACTTTCGAGGTGGTTGCCGGATTGGGACTCACCAACTCCTACGCAGGACTTACCCTGCCACTCATTGCCTCTGCAACGGCCACGTTCCTGTTCCGTCAATTTTTCCTTACCGTCCCGGATGAACTGGTAGAAGCCGCGCGCATAGATGGAGCCGGCCCCATCCGCTTTTTCAAGGATATCTTGTTCCCCTTATCCAAAACCAGTATCGCCGCTCTGTTTGTGATTCAGTTCACCTATGGATGGAATCAGTATTTATGGCCATTGGTCATGAAAACCTCAGAAAACATGACCCCCATTGTGGTGGGCATCAAAACCATGATAGGCGGCGGAGACAGTGTAACCGAATGGAACCTGGTTATGGCAACCGCCCTGCTTGCCATGATTCCTCCTGGTTTGGTCGTTATATTGATGCAAAAATGGTTCGTCAAAGGCCTGGTAGATTCAGAAAAATAGACAAGGATTATTCACAATGGCAACACTCAGCTTTAAAAACATCAAAAAAACCTATCCGGGCAATGTTGCAGTTATCCACGGGATCAGCATGGATATCAAAGATGGCGAATTTATTGTTATTGTTGGTCCTTCGGGCTGCGGCAAATCAACCTTAATGCGCATGGTTGCCGGCCTGGAGACCGTTACCGAAGGCGATATCCAGATAGATGAAAAAAGCATCAACCATCTTGAGCCTGCACAGCGGGATATTGCCATGGTGTTCCAAAACTATGCGCTATACCCGCATATGTCCGTGTTTGACAATATGGCCTATGGTCTGAAAATCCGTAAAATGTCAAAAGAACAAATTAAGGAACGGGTTCAGCAAACAGCAGAAACACTTGAGCTTGCCCTTTTGCTTGACCGCCGCCCCAAGCAGCTATCAGGTGGTCAACGCCAGCGGGTAGCTATGGGCAGGGCCATTGTACGCGAACCAAAAGTTTTCCTGTTTGATGAACCACTTTCCAATCTTGACGCAAAGTTGCGTGTACAAATGCGGCTTGAAATACAAAAACTGCACCGCCGTCTGGCAACCACCAGCTTATATGTGACCCATGATCAGGTGGAAGCAATGACGCTCGCACAGCGCATGATCATCATGAACAAGGGCGTGGCAGAACAGGTTGGCACACCCATGGAAGTGTTTGAACGCCCGGCCTCTACCTTTGTGGCCAGCTTCATTGGTTCTCCCCCCATGAATCTGCTTAATGTAAATATTAATCATGAAGGAAAAATAAGCACTGAAGATGGCATTGATTTACCGATCAATGGCATCCAACTCCCGGAATCAGTAAGGGGAAAAACACAGGCCATCATGGGATTCAGGCCAGAAAACTGCCTGCTTCATGAAACAGGGATCCCGGTAAAAATTGAAATGGTTGAAACACTGGGCTCTGAACAACTTATTCATGGCCTGATTGGGCAAACGAATATTGTCATCCGACAAAACATTCATGCCAATGCACAACAACAGGCTCAGCTCAAACTTGGAAACATCATCCATGTCAGCCCTGATGCCGACCATGCACTACATTGGTTTGACCCTGAAACCACCCGTCGCCTGAATTGATAAAGCCAGCCGGTTTACACAGAAAAATTGTACCTAGCCAATTTTTTAACGCTATTAAAGCTGTTTATACCGGAAGTTTGTTTAATAAAAAAATGCTACCTGATCATGAACCAACCCCAAGAAACTGGATAAGTATCCTGTTTCTTGGAAGCTAGTTCAGCAGGCAGCATTTTTTATTGATGCTTAAAGTGACGAACCGGCCTTATTTAACAGCGGTTTTGCTGCCATCTTTATGCCAGGTATAAATATCAAATTTGAAATCTTTAAGGTCACCCTGATCATTCCAGCTCAGGTCACCAATAACCGTGGGTACAGAATGGTCATGCAGATATTCAGCCACTTTTTCAGGATCGGTACTTTTGGTTTCCAGCATGGCTTTGATAATAGCCTGGGTAGCCGCATAAGAAGTAAGCTGGAAGGCACCGGATGCATTGCGGCCTTTTTCTGTAAAGGCTTTAACAATATCCTGGTTTTCTGGCAGACTGGAATAGTCGGCCGGCAATGTTAACAACATGCCTTCAACCGCATCACCGGCAATAGCGTTAATTTCAGGGTTGCCAGCACCTTCAGGTCCCATGAACTTGGCATTCAGGCCTTGCTCTGCAGCCTGGCGCATTAACAAGCCCATTTCAGGGTGATAGCCGCCATAATAAATGAAATCCACCCCTTGGGATTTCATTTTAGTAATAACTGAAGAGTAGTCGGACTCGCCAGCATTGATACCCTCAAACAAGGTTACGTCTATATTGGCCTTTTTAAGGTTATCCTGAACCGAACTGGCAATACCCTGGCCGTAAGATTGCTTGTCATGCAAAATAGCCACTTTTTTTGGCTTGACCGCGTCAACAATGTATTTGGCAGCAGCGGGACCTTGCTGGTCGTCACGCCCGATAGTGCGGAAAATAAAGGTGAAGTTTTTACCATCGGTCACGTTAGGTGCCGTAGCTGAAGGCGTCACCATAACTACGCCCTGCTCATCATAAACCGAGGCTCCGCCTACTGTTGCACCTGAACAAACCGGGCCAACCACAAAACCGATTTCCTGGTTAACGACACTGTTGGCCGCAATAGGACCCTGCTTGGGTTCGCAAGCATCATCAACTTCAACCAATTCGATTTGCTTGCCATCAACACCACCGGCCGCATTAGTCATTTCCACAGCGGTTTTCACACCTTCACGCACCATGTCGCCGTATTGCGTAACAGGGCCGGTTAACGGGCCTACAACGGCAATCTTGACGCTTTGTGCCTGGGCTACGCCCATTGACATTGAAATACCCAAGGCAGATGCCAGCAAAGAATAGCGGAATGATTTACTCATTTATTAAATCTCCAATCAGTAGAATATTCATTTTGCAAGCATACACCGAAGCAGGCCGTTTTGTATATGGCATTAACCCTCAAAAATTCAGTGCAAAACAAGCAAATAAAAAATCACCCCCTGTTCAAAAAGGGGGTGATTTTACAACCGTCAATATAAACTAAAATTAAGTTTAAACGTTAAGCACCTACTACGCCACCATCTTCACGCCAGACAACAACGGTTGCGGCACGAGGACGTCCACCGCTACCTTCATTGTCTTCGTTATCATTCATGGGCCATTTGGAAAATGCCAGTGGATCTTCCTGAGGTGTCACCTTGGGTGCACGAGGATGTTTACCGTATTCTCCCGGGTGCTGGACGTTAACAAAAACGGCCTTGTAATCAGGAGTCCAGGTAATACCGGTAATTTCGCATCCGGAAGGTCCTACCAGGAAACGGCGGATCTCACCTTTACCCGTTTCTGTCTCTGGGATGGCAACCAGCATTTGGTTGTTGCCATTACCGGCAAAATTGCCGGCATCTGAAAAGTTGCCATCTGTCTGGATCCACAAACGACCTTCTTTATCAAACGCCAGACCATCAGGACTATTGAACAGGTTCTTGGCTGAAATGTTCGATGTGCCAGCCATCAAACTGCCCGGCTCTTTATGAATATCAGGATTTCCTGCCAATACAAACACGTCCCAGTCAAATTCACCGGCAGCCGCATCCTTGCCGGACTCATTCCAGCGGACAATCTGGCCATACGGATTTTTGGCACGTGGGTTGGCATCATCAATACCGGGATGTTTCAGACCATTTGTACCTTTACGCTCTTTATCACTGCCGCGATCCGAGTTATTGGTTAAGGTTACGTATACTTCCTGTGTATGCGGATTAACCGCAATCCATTCAGGGCGATCCATGGGGGTTGCACCTACTGCATCGGCAGCCAGGCGGGTTTTAACCAGCAATTCGCCCTGATCCTTGAACAACTCACTCAATTTTTTGCCATCCTGGCCAACCGTATCCAGGGTAAGGGCAATCCATTCTCCTTTGCCTTTCAGGTCACCCGCCTGTTCGCCATCCGAAAACCGGGCAACATACAATGTGCCTTTATCCAGCAAATTACGGTTAGCTTCTTTGTTGGATGGGTCAAACTTGCCATCAGAGACGAATTTATAAATATATTCGCTACGCTGGTCATCGCCCATATAAACCACAACGCGCTTGTCGGCAGACAGGGTCATGGCGGCATTTTCATGCTTGAAATGACCAAGAGCAGTCAGTTTTCGGGGTTTTGATTCAGGATTGAAAGGATCAATCTCAACAATCCAGCCATGACGCATCCATTCGTTGGGTTCTTCAGCAACGTCAAATCGCTTGTCATGGGTTTCCCAGCGATAGCTATCATCAGACGCCTTTGTGGTCACACCGTAACGCTGCATCAGGGTATTACTTTCAACGCCATCTTTAAGGCTACCAAAGTAATCGGTGACATTTTCTTCACAAGTCAGGTAGGTATCCCACAAAGTATAACCATTACCACAGTTCCCAAAAGTACCAAACACCACGGTGCCGCTTGGGTCTGCATTGGTTTTCATCAGATCATGGCCTGCTGCGGCCCCTGTAAGAACCATTTCGGTATCCAGGGCATTGATGCTACGGTTATAGTTGGAATCAAGAACCGTTTTCCAGCCTTGGCCGTCATGACGAATATGCTTTACGCTAACGCCTTGTGCCCGCTGTGATTTTTTCACCCAATCTTCATTCCAGTTTTCACCGGCAACACGCACATTGGCAGGAAAGAAATAATCCGGGTTAATGTATTCGTGATTGGTAACCAGCAAGCCTTCTGTGCTACTGCCATTAATGGGGAAATAATGCATGCCATCATGATTGTCACCCATTTGCTTTGCTTGTGCGGCAGCATCATCGCTCGCATCACCTTTCCATTTGGGGGAATCAACAAATAATGGGTCACCCCAACGGTTGATAACCGCATATCGGTAACCTTCAGGAACAACGATCTTATCTGCTGTACTGACATCAACCGCCTTAAAACTCATGGAAGGAACGGGCGTAGCGGAACTGCTCGTGGCAGACTGAGCACGGACAGCAGTCGTATTAAGGGAGAGACCAAAAAACGCCATTGTACTGGCACCCGCACCGGCTTTTAAAAAGCCTCGGCGAGCTTGCTGCTTGCCTAGCAACTCATTAAACGACTCAACATTGCTACTGTTGCTTGGAATATCATCACGATCCAGATCACTCATGGGGCAAATCCTTTTTTGACAAGTTATATAAAAAACATGTCACAGCTTAATAAAGGACTATGTCAGGCGTTTGACAACCCCAACAATCGTTATTGCAAAATAGCGTTAATTAGGCTGGAAGTGTTGATGAAATCTGGTTTTTTTCATCAGCCAGCATGCTGACCCCTGGCAACTCGCAAGAAAAGACAGACTGAGCCAAAGCATCGATAGCTGCACTTCTGGTAAAGCTGCGACGCCATGCCAATACAATGCGACGGTTTGGAACCGGCTTTTTAATAGGAATATATTTAACCAGATCTTTTTCTGAAACCTTTTGATCTACCACAGCGCTAATGGGCAATAAGGTAATACCAAGGCCTGCCGCAACCATATGCCGGATGGTCTCAAGCGATGAGCCTTCAAAAGAACGCTGTATGCCATCATCGGCAGCCGAAAAACGGGACATTTCCGGACAGACTTCAAGCACCTGATCACGAAAGCAATGGCCAGAACCCAGCAAAAGCATCGTTTCCTGTTTCAGGTCATCGGTACTGAGTGTTTTTTCATTGGCCCACTTATGATTGGCAGGTACGGCAACCACAAAATCCTCATCATACAGGGGCTTCATTTCTAGCCCGGCATCTGGCAAAGGCAATGCCATAATGGCGCAGTCCAGCTCACCTTGACGTAACAGTTCAAGCAGGCGGACCGTAAAGTTTTCCTGCAAAATAAGGGGCATTTGTGGGGTTTGTCGGATTTGTACCGGAATAAGCTTGGGTAACAGATAAGGACCAATGGTATGGATAATGCCTACTTTTAGCGGGCCCGCCAAAGGATCATGACCCTGCCTGGCAATTTCTTTTAAATTGGCACTTTCCTCGAGGACTTTTTGTGCCTGGGAAATAATGCGCCCACCAATCGGTGTAACCCCCACCTCACTGCCGCCACGCTCAAAAATGGTCACACCCAACTCTTCTTCCAGTTTTTTAATAGCTACTGAAAGCGTAGGCTGACTCACAAAGCAGGCTTCTGCAGCACGACCAAAATGTCGCTCCCGTGCAACAGCAATGATATATTTCAGTTCGGTAAGTGTCACGCGCATATTCCTAGTAATAGATTTTTTCTATTATTTTATCAAAGAAAAACTATCGGAAGATACATAAAACTGTAACGTTAGCAATATAAATATTAAATTACGTCAATTCAACATAAAAATCGCTTAACAGTCAGGTACGAATATAATCTTCTTTTCCTCGCATCCAGCGGTAAAGGTGTTTTGCAACCGCCTCAGGATAGTGTTCACGCAATTCTTTGGCTGCCTCCCTTGCCTGCTCAACAATTTGGTAATCCGTTTCCAAATCAGCAAATCTCAGCAAGGCCAGACCAGACTGACGAACGCCCAGAAACTCTCCCGGGCCTCTTTGCTCAAGATCACGCCTGGCAATTTCAAACCCGTCAGTGGTTTCGTACATGGCTTTCAGGCGTTGCGAAGCGACCTTTGATAGCGGTTGTTGATAAAGCAGGACACAAACGGAATTAACCTGCCCCCTTCCTACCCTGCCGCGCAACTGATGCAACTGGGCCAGCCCAAAACGCTCGGCATGCTCAATAATCATCAAAGACGCATTAGGCACATCTACCCCAACCTCGATCACGGTAGTAGCCACCAAGAGATCAAGTTCATGCTGTACAAAAGCCGCCATCACCTTGGCTTTTTCTTGGGTATTAAGCCTGCCGTGCAACAAGCCACTGCGAACATCATCCAGTTCCTCCTGCAAGCGGGCATGCGTATCGACAGCGGTTTGCAACTGTAATGCCTCGCTTTCTTCCACCAAAGGACAAACCCAATATACCTGTCGGCCGTTTTTAACCTCTTGCCTGACATGTTCAAGCAATTCATCCCGTCGATTATCGGAAAATAGCTTGGTAACAACGGGAGTGCGGCCTGGCGGAAGCTCATCGATGGCCGAAACGTCAAGATCGGCCAGAAAGGTCATGGCCAATGAGCGTGGAATCGGTGTCGCACTCATATTAAGCTGATGAGGCACCACCATATATTGGTTTTGCAGCAGCTGCTCCCCTTTACGGCTTAAACTTAAACGTTGTCCCACCCCAAAGCGGTGTTGCTCATCGACAATCATTAAGCCTAGAAGATGAAAATCAATATTTTTTTGAATTAAGGCCTGGGTGCCAATAATGAGTTGCGCCTTGCCACTGGCAATGGCGCTGGTGGCTTCCTGTTTTGCTTTTGTCCGCAGGCTGCCACTTAGCCAAACCACCTCAATACCCAGTGGTTCGAACCATTTTTTCATTTTAATGAAATGCTGTTCAGCCAGGATTTCGGTCGGTGCCATAATAGCGACCTGAAAACCATTCTCCAGTGCTGTTGCTGCCGCCATGGCAGCCACAATGGTTTTGCCACTACCCACATCCCCTTGCAACAAGCGGTGCATGGGGTAATCCTGCTGTAAATCATGATTGATTTCATCAATGACTTTTTTTTGAGCCTTGGTTAATGAAAACGCCACCCCCTTTAACAGACTAGCAGCCAGCTTCCCTGGTTTAAGCTGCATGGGAAATGATTTTTTCTGATGTCTTGCCGCCCTTGCCGCCGCCAGGGCCAACTGCTGCGCCAACAGTTCATCAAACTTGATTCTTAACCAGGCCGGGTGCAGTTTTTGTGTTAATTCATCGGGATCTGTTCCGATAACAGGATGATGCAGTTCCTGAATAGATTGCGCAAAATCAGGCAGTTGATACTTTTGCTGAATAACGTCGGGTAAGGTATCATCAAGGACCGTCCGTGACACGGCTGCCAAAACCGCCTTTCGGATACTAGGCTGTGCCAGTCCTTCGGTAGTTGGATAAACCGGTGTCAGGGTTTTGGGCAAGGCCTCTCCGGCCTTGCTCATTTTGGGGTGGATTAATTCAAAACCCCACATACTACTGCCGCGCACTTCTCCGCGAATACGAACAAGTCCGCCTTTTTCAAGCATTTTTTGCTGGCTCGGATAAAAATGAATCCAGCGCAGGGAAATTTGCCCGGTATCATCTTTAAACGTGGCAGTCAGTTGCTTCCTGGGCTTGAAAACCACTTCAGAATGCGTCACCACCCCTTCAAGCTGTACGCTCATGCCTGGGTAAATCTGGCTGATTTTATGAATGACGGTTTCATCTTCATAACGCAATGGCAAATGAAGAACAAAATCAAAATCATATTCCAAGCCCAATGACTTGAATTTTTTATCCAACAGCCCAGGACGGGATGATTGGGAAACTACGTTTGCAGGCACCTTGAAAATTTACCCATTAAGGAAAACTGATTCACACAATAATAATGGCTTCAACTTCAAATTGAGCATTCTTGGGCAAGGCACTGACTTCTACCGTTGAACGTGCCGGAAAAGGTTGCGGAATAAGCTCGGACATGACCGAATTGACGATACCGAAATTACGGATATCCGTCACAAAGAGGGTTAGCTTGACAATACTATTCAAAGAACCACCTGCCGCATGAATAATGGCTGTCATGTTGGCAAATGCCTGCCTGACTTGCTCTTCGCAATTTTCAGAAACCAGATTTCCGGTGGCTGGATCAAGACCGATCTGGCCTGATAAATATACCGTACTGCCTACCGGCACAATAACGGCCTGTGAATATGGACCAATAGCTGCAGGCGCTTTATCTGTTTGAATAATTTGTTTATTCATGGGAACCCCTTTTTTTAAACTAATGACTTATTTGTTGCTGAAAATTGAAATCAATAATATGTATCAATAAATAATACTGTAAATATATTAGCAAGGATAGAAATTATTTACTTTTAAAAAAATAGATTGTATGCTTTAATTCTTAGCAATCTATCTAATAATCATTCTCATTTAAAGAATCGAGGTTTATCTCTCATGATGTCCAGAAATACCCTATTGAAAAAAAGCTTATTCGCAATGAGTGCACTGACAATCAGCATGTCTGCCCTTGCTTCTGGTGAAGTCAATCTTTACACCACCCGTGAACCCCGGCTCATCCAACCCATTCTGGACGCCTTTGAAAAAGATACCGGCATCAAGGCAAATACGGTTTTCATCAAAGACGGCCTACCCGAACGGATAAAATCCGAAGGCGAGCGCTCTCCGGCTGACGTTTTAATGACCGTAGACATTGGCAAACTGCTGGATGTCGTTGACCAGGACTTGGTACAACCGGTTGACTCCAAAGTATTAAAAGAAATCATTCCTGAAAACCTGCGCGCTTCTGATGATAGATGGTTTGCCTTTTCACTACGGGACCGGGTTCTTTATGTGTCCAACGAAGTGGATCTGGACACGTTCACCTATGAAGATCTGGCTGATCCAAAATGGAAAAACAAAGTCTGCATCCGCTCTGGCCAGCACCCTTACAACACCAGCCTGATCGCAGCCATGATTGCCCATAACGGTCCCGAAAAAACGGAAGAGTGGCTTAAAGGTGTAAAAAACAACCTGGCCCGCAAAGCAGCCGGTGGTGACCGTGAAGTGGCCCGTGACATTCTGGGTGGTATTTGCGATATCGGTATTGGCAACGCCTATTATGTTGGACGCATGAAAAACGCCGAGCCCGGCAGTGAGCAATACAAATGGGGTGAAGCCATCAAGGTTATTCGCCCAACCTTTGCCAACCCTAAAGACAGCGGCACGCATGTAAACATTACCGGCGCAGCCATTGCCAAATACTCGCCCAACCATGAGAATGCTGTTAAATTGCTAGAGTATCTGGTTTCCGACCAGGCCCAACAGCTTTATTCAAAAACCAATTACGAATATCCCATTCGCAAAGGGGTTGAAATGGACCCGGTCATGACCGCGATTGGTGAACTTCAGGCAGACAGCCTGCCAGTAACTGATATTGCAAAATTCCGTAAACAAGCCAGTGAACTTGTTGATAAAGTAGGTTTTGACAACTAACACCATAACTGATTTACAATAAGGGCGATACGTTACATGCGTATCGCCTTTTACTATTACTAAAAGCATGTCAGAAAACACCCTGCAACAACCACGATTAAAAAAAACACATTCATTCAATGCTTCGACCTATCTTGTTCTTGGTGTTGCCTTCTGTGTGCTTGCTCCTGTGCTAACCCTGTTGTGGCACGCCTTTTCCGGTGACTTTGAACACTGGATCGGACTACTTCAAAACGTCATTCCAAATTCATTGGGTAATACACTGGTTCTACTTGTTGGTGTTGCCATTGTTGTTGCCTGCCTGGGCACCGGCAGTGCCTGGTTAACAACCGCGTACCAGTTTCCAACCCGTTCCATACTCATGTGGGCCTTGCTGCTACCGCTGGCCGTGCCTACCTATATCATGGCTTTTGCCTATCTTGATGTCATGCACCCCTTGGGGCCTGTGCAGTCGATTATTCGCGACCTGCTTGGTTATACTTCGCCACGCCAGTTCCGCTTGCCAGATATCCGCTCCATGGGTGGTGCCATAGTTTTGCTTGGTTTTGTTCTGTACCCCTATGTCTATTTAAGTACACGCGTCATGTTTATGACACAGGCGGCCAACCTGATAGAAGCTGCCCGCACACTGGGCTGCACCCGTCGCGAGGCGTTCTTCCGGGTGGTGATTCCAATGGCCCGTCCTGCTATTGCGGTAGGCATTAGCCTGGCCCTGCTAGAAACCCTGAATGATATTGGCGCATCCGAATTCCTGGGTATCCAGACCATGACCGTTTCTGTTTACACTACCTGGATATCACGCTCCAATCTTGCTGGCGCCGCACAAATTGCCATTTTCATGCTAATTGTCGTTACCACCCTAATCTGGCTGGAGCGTCATGGACGGCACCGCCAGCGTTATGCAAATACACAACGCATGCACCCTATCCAGCCACAAAAACTGCATGGCATACAGGCACTTATCGCAATGGCTTTAGGCTGGTTTCCCATTATTTGCGGTTTTATCATCCCGGCAATTTATCTGGTCGCAGAAAGCGTAAAACGCCTGGAGGCAGCGGGTACCGTTTCAGATGACCTGATCAGGGGTACCTTCAATACCATTACGGTTGCGGCCATCGCCACGTTCATTACGGTATCGTTAGGCCTGCTAATTGCATGGGTCGTACGCAACCCCCGTTTCACCATAGGAAAATTCATTCTACGCACCAGCAGCCTGGGTTATGCCATACCCGGCACAGTGCTGGCCATTGGCCTGCTTACCCCCTATGCACTGATAGATGCCTTCATTTCCAACAGTATGTCTTTCCTGTTTCAACTGCCACCCCAATTATATATTATGGGTAGCATGAGCGGCATTATCATTGCCTATGTCATCCGATTTATGGCTATTTCCGTTGGCGGCATAGAGGCTGGGCTTTCACGCATTCCCCCATCACTTGAAAATGCATCGCGCATTCTGGGCCAATCTTCACGACAAACATTCTTCAAGATTCACCTTCCCTTGCTTAAACCGGCCATCGGTGCAGCATCCCTGCTTATTTTTGTGGATGCCATGAAAGAGCTTTCAGCCACCTTATTGCTACGCCCACTGAATTTTGAAACCCTGTCTACCTGGCTTTATGCTGAAGCAGCCCGAGGCACTTATGAAGAAGGTGCCATTGCCGCGCTTATCATTGTGCTGGCAGGGCTATTACCCGTTATTATATTAGCCAAATCACAAACAAAATCCAACTATTAAACCTATGAATCAGCTTCTCGTACTGGATAAAATCAAACTGGCCTATCCTCAACAAAAACAATTGAAGGTCGTGGTTGAAAATTTTTCCCTTTTCCTGCAAGAAGGTGAAATTGGTTGTTTGCTAGGTCCTTCAGGATGTGGAAAAACCACGGTATTAAGATCTATTGCCGGTTTTGAACCGGTTTATGAGGGCGAAATCAAACTGTCAAATATAGTGCTATCCGCCCCCGGCAAAATGGTAGAGCCGGAAAATCGCCATATCGGCATGATGTTTCAGGACTATGCCTTGTTCCCGCATTTAACCATTGAACAAAATATTGCTTTTGGCCTGAAGCAAAAAGATAAAGCGTATATTAAAAGCCGCACGGCAGAAATGCTTAGCCTGATCAACCTGGCCGATACCCGAAAACGTTACCCTCATGAGTTATCCGGTGGGCAACAGCAACGGGTTGCACTGGCACGTGCTATTGCCCCCTCACCCAAAATCCTGTTACTGGATGAACCGTTTTCCAACCTGGACACCGACAGCCGCGAAAGGCTGGCCTTTGAAGTACGGGAAATTCTTAAAGAAAACAAGCTCAGCGCGATTCTGGTTACCCACAACCAGGCCGAGGCATTTGCGATTGCCGATAAAATTGGCATCATGAGTCATGGCAAACTGCTGCAGTGGTCCAATCCCAATGAGCTTATTAACAATCCCAACAGCAAAGAAGTGAGCGACTTTGTTCGTCGCGACAGCCTGAGCACCTTGCGTGAACAGGCTTTCATGCGCTAGATCACACCATTAATCGTCATCAAAGCCCAGCGATTTCAGCTTGCGAGTAACCGTATTACGGCCAATACCCAAACGATTGGCCGCCTCGGTACGATGCCCTCGACAATAGACAAGGGTGGCTGTTAATACGGTCTTTTCAAACTCGGCAGTCAGATTATCCATGATGCCCGAAGTACCCTGGCCCAATTGTCTAAGCACTTCTTTCTCCAAAAGCGGTAACCAGCTTTCATCGACCTGTTCAGGCATGGATGAACCCATTGAGCCGGCATTATCAGCCAACCTTCGTGACTCAGCGTCACTGTCATCCCTGCTTGCCATATTTACCGGCTGCTGCGTTGCCAATTCAGAGGCCGGCCAGTATGAAGGGCTTATGCTCTCTGCTGGCATGACATGCCCGGATACATTGCCGGCCTGCAAGCAAGGTGTCTGGCCATTTAGCAGCTCGGGCGGCAAATCCGATTTCTCAATAAAATTGGCGGGTGACATGACGGTCAGCCAATGACAGAAATTTTCCAGTTGTCTGACATTGCCTGGAAAATCAAAATCCTGCAACACACGCATTGCCTCCGGACTCAACCGCTTGGCCACAACACCTAAACCAGCAGCGGAAAGCTGAAGAAAATGCCTGACCAGGCGTGGGATATCTTCTTTCCTTTCTCGCAAAGGCGGGATACGCAGGCGAATGACATTAAGACGATGAAACAGATCTTCACGGAAACTACCCTGTGCCACCCTGATTTCCAATGGTTGATGCGTAGCGGCAATAATACGCACATCCACATTAACAGGTTGAGTACCACCAATCCGGTAAAAACTGCCTTCTGCCAGTACCCGTAACAGGCGGGTTTGCAAATCCAGTGGCATATCGCCAATTTCATCTAAAAACAACGTGCCTCCGTTTGCTTCTTCAAAACGGCCCCTGCGCAAATGGCTTGCACCGGTAAACGCGCCTCGTTCATGACCAAACAATTCAGCTTCCAGCAAATCCTTGGGAATTGCAGCCGCATTCAATGCCACAAACGGTTTGTGTGCACGTACCCCGTGCTTATGCAAGGCCCGGGCTATTAACTCTTTACCGGTGCCCGATTCTCCGGTAATCAGAACCGTTACTTTGGAGGGTGCCAGCTTGCCAATGGCACGAAAAATATCCTGCATCGCACGGGAAGACGACTTGCTCATCATCTTATCGACAGAGTCATTTTCAATAACCGAAACGGCAACATCGGCATTGGCGGCGTTCTGTTCACCCTGCTCAACGGCTCTTGCAATCAGTGCCAACGCCTCATTGATATCGAAAGGTTTGACCAAATAGTCAAAAGCCCCCTCCTGGAATGCACTGACCGTGCTGTCCAGATCAGTGAACGCAGTCATAACAATTACATTAAGATCGGGATATTGCTGCTTGACCAGTTTTAACAACTCAAGACCCGACATATCCGGCATACGGATATCGGTGACCAGCACACTGGGACGTTCAACGTGAAGGGCCTGCAATAAATCATCAACCCGTTCGAAGCAACGTGGCTGCATGCCTGCTTTTTGCAATGCCTTGTCCAGTACCCAGCGAATGGCCTGGTCATCATCAACAACCCATATTTTTTTCATGTGGCTTCCAGTGGTAGCAATATTCTGAATTCTGTTCTTCCCGGTACTGAATCAAACTCAATGAGCCCGCCATGCTGGCGAACATACTCTTGAGCCAGACTGAGCCCTAAACCTGTGCCATCTGCCCGTCCCGTTACCAATGGATGAAACACACGGTCATGCAATGCTTCCGGGACACCGTCACCATTGTCGATCACTGACACCACCACAACCAGGCGATGCATTTTATTCAGCAGCAAATGCCTGTTAAGGACACGGGTTCTTAGGGTAATGGAAGGCTTGTCCTTGATTTTGCTGGACAGCAATGACTGGGCTGCATTCCTCCCGATATTGAGGTAAGCCTGAAGCAATTTGGACATATCCGCTTTCATATCAGGAACCGAAGCATCGTAATCACGCACAATCACAATATCATCACGGTACTCTGCCTTCAGCAAGGCATTCACACGTTCACAAACTTCATGAATATTAATAACAGATAGCTCAAGATTACCCTGCCCCGGCCTGATCAGTCGATCAACCAGCTCCTGGAGACGGTCTGCTTCGGCAATAATGACCTTTGTGTACTCCTGCAAGGCAGGATCAGACAACTCCATTTCAAGCAATTGCGCCGCCCCTCTTAGCCCACCCAGCGGATTTTTAACTTCATGGCCCAGATTGCGAAAGGTTTCCTGATGAATTTCAAGCTCTTTAATCAAGCGCTCATTGCGCTCGGCCAGCGTGTGTTGTTCAATTTCGCGTACTTCAAGAATCACGCTCCAGGCCTGCTGGTAAAGTCGCTGCAAAGTTGCACTCACCAGCAGCTTTTCCTGAGCCTGGTTTTGGATGATACTCCCCATCAAGCCAAATGAACTGAATTCCCCATGCAAAATAGCCTCAAAGGCATGCTCAAAGGCACGAACATCCTCAAACAGATTCTTGGCGTCCAAACCCTCCAAAGAGCGGCTTGAACGCTTCAGCAGATTTTGACCTGCATTATTCACCCATCGAATCATGCCATCCTGGTCCAGCATGAAAACAGTAGTGGCCAGCAGGTCAAGTGCCTTGCAATCCTGAAGGGTGACAGGAGAAGATCCGTTTTTGTCCATCAGCTTCTCCTGTCATGGTCTGTTCGCTATCGTTGACTTACAGCGAATAATACAAATCATACTCAACCGGGTGCGTAGTCATGCGCAAGCGGGTCACTTCCTGCATTTTCAATTCCAGATAGGCGTCCAGCATTTCATTGCTGAATACACCACCCCTTGTCAGGAACTCACGGTCTGCATCCAGGGCCGCCAGTGCCTCTTCCAATGACGCTGCCACGGTTGGGATTTTTTTATCCTCTTCGGGTGGCAAATCGTACAGGTTTTTATCAGCTGGATCACCAGGGTGGATCTTGTTCTGGACACCGTCCAGACCTGCCATCATCAGGGCAGAAAACGCCAGGTATGGGTTAGCCAAAGGATCGGGGAAACGGGCCTCTACACGACGTGCCTTGGGATTGCCCACATAAGGAATACGGATGGACGCAGAACGGTTACGTGCGGAATAAGCCAGTTTTACCGGTGCCTCGTAATGGGGAACCAGGCGTTTGTACGAGTTGGTGCCTGGGTTGGTAATCGCATTCAGGGCACGTGCATGCTTGATGATGCCGCCAATATAGTACAGGGCAAACTCGGACAAACCTGCGTAACCGTTACCGGCAAACAGGTTTTGACCATCTTTCCAGATAGACTGGTGAACGTGCATGCCAGAACCGTTATCACCCACTACCGGTTTGGGCATGAAAGTGGCTGTTT
>CAZPNE010000010.1:0-23841 GCA_964588255.1 uncultured Advenella sp.
GCGTGATCCACAAAAATATGGTTAACGCCAATGGCGCAACATACTTGCGTGATTCTGTATTATGAATGATACTTTTTGCCTGATCATTGACCATATCAACAATCATTTCAACACCGCCCTGAAAACGTCCAGGAACACCAGAGGTGGCATGCCGGGCAGCTTTCCAGAGAAAACCGACTACCAGCAGACCCATTGCAAGAGACCAGAAAATGGAGTCATAGTTGATAACACCGAAGTCTACAATGTTTGCCTGTCCTTCTCCGACGTTATTGAAATGGACAAGGTGATGCTGAACATAATATGACTGAGGCGAGACATCTGCAGGTGCAGCCATTTGATTCGTACTCCACGATTTGGCAGCCCATAAGGCTGCATTACATTCTTTCCCAATGATTGTTATTAGAGCTTTTTAAAAGCCAATAACAATACATATCCCTTTAATACCGCAACCAGGCCAATCAGCAACGCTGGCCAAACCAGCAAGGTTCCGGATAATTTAACTATTAATGCAAGCAAGGCTATGGTGCCCCCGAGTTTGAATGCTTCACCCCAGAAAAACGTAAGCACGCTTGCATTTGAACCACTATAAAGCTTTAACAACATATGCAGCACAAAAAGCACTGTTGGAACCAGGTAAGCCATACCGCCGGCTACTGCCGACATTGCGGCAGGTACGCCAGATACTATCCAGCACGACACCGCCACTACCGCCAGCAAACCAAACTGCGCCAGCACTATATTTACAAGTTCTTTGGCAGAGCTTGCATTAAGTCTGGCTTTTTCAGCCTTGCTGAGCTTAAGCACGGTGTCTTCAGAACTACCCAAGTACGCGCACTTATCATGTAATATAGTCATAACAAGGTTTCGCAATATGTCAAGCCTTGAGAGTATAACTTATTTTTTGCAGCATAAGCAAACCTGACAGCAAGTTTTATTACATATTCCTGAAATTTGCCTGACGTTTTTCAACAAATGCATTCATGCCCTCTTTTTGGTCATGTGTTGCAAATGTTGCATGAAATACACGCCTTTCATATTGCAAGCCCTGTTCAAGGGTGGTTTCCAACGCAGCATTCACGCATTGCTTTGCCATCATAACAACAGGTGTTGACAGCCCGGCAATGCCCTGAGCCACTTTGACCACTTCCTCAAGGAAGTTTTCAAGGGGCAGGATACGAGCAACCAAACCGGCACTTTCCGCTTCTTTAGCGTCCATCATTCTACCCGTTAGAACCAGATCCATGGCTTTTGATTTTCCGATAGCCCTCGTCAGCCGTTGTGTACCCCCAAGACCGGGAATCGTGCCCAGCTTGATTTCAGGCTGGCCAAATTTGGCGTTATCGGCCGCGATAATAAAATCACACATCATGGCCAGTTCACAACCGCCACCCAGCGCATAGCCTGAAACGGCCGCAATCACGGGCTTGCGAATGGCATTTTTCATGGTTTCCCATGGGCCGCCAATATAATTGCTTTTATATACGTCCATGTAAGACCACTCTTTCATGGCTGAAATATCGGCTCCTGCCGCAAACGCTTTTTCGTTGCCGGTCAGCACGATGGCGCCCACGTCATCATTGTTTTCCAGCGAAAGCAAGGCTTCGCCCAGCGCTTCCATGACTTCATTGCTAAGCGCATTAAGGACTTTGGGACGGTTCAGTGTTAAGACACCCACACCGCCTTCAATTTTCATCAATACCAATTGCTCTGACATACTACCCTCCTGTAAGTTGTCGATGATCTGTTTTTCCTGAGGTATTGTAGCCAGTTTGTTATAGTTACTCTGTCTGAATATATACAAATACCAAAAATCCTAATGAACGAAATAATTTATACCATTACCCCCCAAGACCTGGCCGGCCATCGTTTTTTTGTAGAAATCAATATCCCCGCTCCCAACCCCAAAGGCCAGAAAGTTTCCCTGCCTTCCTGGATTCCAGGCAGTTACCTGATCAGGGATTTTGCCCGCAATATAGAAAGCATCGAAGCACGTTGCGGCAACAATAAGCTGCTCATTGAAAAAACCGACAACAACCACTGGCAAACTGAAACCTGCCAGGGACCCTTGCAGATTGCCTATACCGTTTACGCCTGGGACTTGTCGGTGCGCAGCGCACACCTGGATGAAACCCATGGTTTTTTCAATGGCACCAGTGTTTTCCTGCAAGTTCATGACCAGGAAGACCAGCCCTGCCTGTTAGACATTAAAGCACCAAAAAACATTAAAAACTGGAACGTCTATACCAGCTTACCGGAAGCCAAAAAACACCCAAACTGCGCCAAACGTCACGGCTTTGGCATGTATTTGGCGCCCAACTACGATGCCTTAATAGACCATCCAGTTGAAATGGGCACACCCCAAGTGGTGTCTTTCAAGGCTTGCGGCGCCACACATGAAATGGTGTTTACCGGCCAGATTCCCAACCTGGATCTGGCACGCATTGCCGCAGATACCGCCCGCATCTGCGAATACCAGATTAAATTTTTCGAACCCGAAACACATAAAGCACCTTTCCTGGACTCCTCCGACCGCTATGTCTTCATGACTGTCGTTACCGGCAAGGATTACGGCGGCCTTGAGCATCGCTCATCGACTGCCCTGATGGCATCGCGTAACGACCTGCCAACCATTGGCAACCCCGAGCAAAGCGAACAATACCGCAACTTCCTGGGGCTTGTCAGCCATGAGTATTTCCACACCTGGAATGTAAAACGCATTAAGCCTAAAGCATTTTCTCCCTATAACCTGTATGCCGAAAACCATACCAGCCTGCTCTGGGTATTTGAAGGCTTCACCTCTTATTATGACGACCTGACCCTTTTCAGGGCCGGTCTGATCACACAGGAACAATATCTGGCGCAGCTGGCCAAAACCATTGCCAATGTCCATGCCTTACCCGGACGTTTCAAGCAAAGTGTGGCGCAAAGTTCATTTGACGCCTGGACCAAGTTTTACAAGCAGGATGAAAACGCCCCCAATGCCATCGTGAGCTACTACAGCAAAGGCTCGCTGGTTGCACTGGGCCTTGACCTGACCATCCGCAACGCCACCCATAATGAAAAATCACTGGATGATGTCATGCGGCTTCTGTGGCAACGCTACGGTTGCGACTTCTTCAAAAAACCCGCCGATGGCCTTAAGGAAGATGAACTCGCTTCAATCATCAAAAACGCAACCGGGGTTGATGCCAGCGACTACATTAACCGGTATGCACATGGCACGGAAGATATTCCCCTGAAGGAACTGCTGGCCGGCCAGAACCTGGCATTAAGCTGGAAAAACGGCAGCAAAACGCCATCGCTTGACATTCGGACCAAGGTTACCGAGAATGCCTGCCAGATTGGTAGTGTGATTGAAAATGGCGCGGCCCATAAGGCGGGGCTCAGTGCGGGCGATACCCTGGTAGCCATTGATGGCATCAAAGTTGACGCCGGCAATCTGGATACGCTGCTCAAACGCTACCAACCAGGAAAGGAAATCCTGATTCATGTGTTCAGGCGTGATGAGCTAAGAAACTTTACCCTTATCCTGAACCCGCCCACGCTTAACGAGTGCATGCTTGAGCCGATTCCTGCATAATCAGGCGTGCGCGGTACCACACACCTGGCACTGCGGATTTTTCTGTACCTGCATCGCGTGCCATTGCATGGTACGCGCATCAAACTGCAGTAAACGCCCGTCAAGGCCGGCAGGCATGCCGGCCAAGAGCTTCAAGGCTTCGGCAGCCTGCATACTGCCAATAATACCCACCAGCGGGGCAAACACCCCTAGCGTGGCACAGTTGTCTGGGGCCAGGTTATCAGAGGGTTCAAACAGGCAGGCATAACAGGTGGCGTCTTCATGACGCAGGTCATAAACGGCTATCTGCCCGTCAAAACGAATGGCAGCCCCTGAAACCAGCGGTTTTTTCAGTGTCACACAAGCCCGGTTGATATGATGCCGGGTAGTGAAATTGTCGGTACAGTCAAGCACAACATCGGCATCTTTAACCAATTCCAGCAAACCCGGCTCGTCAAGGCGACGGACATGACACTCAATAAGCGGCTCAGGATTCATGGCCTGCAAAGCCTGCCGCGCCGATTCCACTTTGGGCAAACCTATCCGCCCGGTCGTATGCAAAATTTGTCGCTGCAAATTGCTTAATTCCACCTGATCATCATCAACCAGTACCAACTGGCCAACACCTGCCGCCGCCAGATAAGCAGCAGCCGGACAACCCAGGCCGCCAACACCTACCACCAATACCCGTGATGACATTATTTTCTGCTGGCCTTCGATACCTATTTCATCCAGCATCAGATGCCGGGCATAACGTAATAACTGCGAATCATCCATTATTTTTCTGCTTTTCTTTGGTAATAACCCCCTGATCAACCTTTTTACCGGTTAGATGGTTAATCGCCTGTTGCAACTGAAAATCTTCATCAGCGCCAAATTCAAACATGGCTTCAGACTCTTTAAGCATTTCACCAGCCTTGTCCGCATTGATCTTGCCCTTTGCATCGGTGTCAGGCGCCTGGTCATTATTTAAGTGATCACTTAAATCCGCTTCTCGGGGGAAGCTGAACAAATCGCCCGTTTTGGTATCGGAAACAGTGATATCCGGCTCGATACCGGTTGCCTGTATGGATCGCCCAAGCGGCGTGTAATAACGGGCGGTTGTTAATTTGATGCCGGTATTATCATCTAATGGCATCACCACCTGTACCGAACCCTTGCCAAAACTACGGTTACCCATAATAGTGGCACGATCGTAATCTTGCAGGGCGCCCGCTACAATTTCAGAGGCGGAGGCAGAGCCCACGTTAGTCAGCACCACCATAGGCACTTTGCGCGTCCAGTCAGGCAAGTTTTTCAGGTAATCAGACTCATCGGGCGCATATTCAGCAGGCACAGCCAGATAACGCTGCATTTCCTGTTCACGCGCCTTGGTTGAAACCACCAATTTATTAGGCTCGATAAAAGCAGCGGAAACACCAATGGCGGCATTCAGCAAACCGCCGGGATCATTACGCAAATCAAGCACCAGTCCTTTTAGTGGTTTGTCTTTACCCAGATCGGTCAGGTGCTGGGCCAGGTCTGCCCCAGTCCGCTCCTGGAACTGGGAAATACGAACATAACCGATATCATCAGGCAAGCGCTTACTGCGCACACTGCGAATCTGGATAATATCCCGGACAATTTTAAAGTCCAGAGGCTCGGCCGAAGAAGACCTTTTTACCGTCAAGACAATTTCGCTACCCGGATCGCCACGCAGCTGCTTGATGACCTCACTCAGGGGTTTGCCTTCCGTGCTTTCCCCATTGATTTTTATAATCAGGTCACCCGGCATGATGCCGGCCTTGGCCGCGGGCGTATCTTCAATAGGCGCAATAATTTTTACCAGCCCCTGCTCGGCGCCGATCTCTATGCCCAATCCACCAAACTCGCCATCGGTGGATTCTTTCATTTCCTCGAACTCGTCCTCATCCAAAAAAGCAGAATGGGGGTCAAGATCATTGACCATGCCTTTAATGGCGGATGCAATCAAGTCCTGGCTTGAAACCGGTTCAACATAATTATTCTTGACTGCAGCAAAGACCCGCGCAAAACGCTGTAATTCTTCATAGGGAAGTTCATGCGATACCTTTTGCGCCCATACCGGCATGACCGTTGTTAACAGCATGCCTGCCGCAACCATATAACTGACCAATCGTTTTCTACTTGTCACAAGACACTCCTGCCCGCAATCGAATAAAGTTTCAGTGGTGTGTGAGATATATCCTGACAATATTATCTTGATAACCAGCCTAATGGGTCAACCGGGGTGGAACCATTACGTATTTCAAAGTATAAGGCCGGATCAACCTGACCACCGGTTGCCCCTACCCGGGCAATGGTTTGTCCGGCACGGATGCTATCGCCAACACTTCCCGATACGCTTTGATTATATCCATACACACTCATATAGTTATTGCCATGATCAATAATAAGCAGATTACCAAATCCACGCACCCAGGATGAAAACACAATTTGCCCACTGGCAATCGCCCGCACGGGTGTGCCTTCATTGGCACTGATCAGGATACCACGCCATACCCCACCAGTATCGGGTCGGGTAGTGCCAAAACGGCCCTGCAAGACCCCCCGAACCGGCCAGGGTGCCCCTTTTTGCAAACCGGTCGCCCCCGATTTGGCATTCGCGGCTGCCCGGCGCTCATCTTCCCTGGCCTTTTGCGCCAGTACGGCGGCCTGTTCTTCTTTTTCTTTTCTGATTAGTGCCTTGGCCCGTTCAATTTCCGCATTTTCAGCCTGTTGCCGTGCCAGGGCAAGTTGCTGGCGGGCCTGTTCGGTTTGCTGCTGTTCCTGTTTCACCACCGCACTTTGCAACACGACATAAGCCAGCTCTTTTTGCGCTTCGGCCTGTTTAGCGACAATAGCAGCCCTCGCGGCCCGTTCCCTTGCCTGGGCCGCTTCCTGTTCTTTTTGGCGTAATGCAGCCTGGCGCTTTTGCGCTTCAGCTTTCTGTTGGGCAAGCCTGGCCTGCCGGGCTGCTTCCAGCTGTCTGGAGATGTTTTTCTGGATATCGTCAATCAGGCTGTTAAGCCGTTTTTCATCCTGTACCAGCTTGGTGGCCTGTGACCGCCTGCCTGCCAGGTCTTTTTCAATCTTTCTCAAGACTGCGGCATGCTTTGTTTGCTCTGACTTGAGCTCATTCCCGGCAACCCGGGTTTGTTCGGCCAGCCGCTCAATGGTTTTCTGGCGATCTGCCGTTTTTTTCTTCAGTTCATCAAGACGGGCTATTTCAGTTTCAAGCGCCTGCACCAGCTTGACTCGCGCTTTGGTCACATAACCCAGATAAGTCAGGTCCCGGCCAATTTTCTGGGCATCTTCGCCGGACAGCAATGCCGCCCAGGGTGACAAGCCGCTGGTATATTGCGTACGCAATTGTATGGCCAGCTCTTCGCGCCTCAGTTCCATGATTTTCTGCTGGCGTTCCTGCTGTTGGCGAAGCGCTCGCAATTCTTTTTTTACACGCCTTGCCTGTCCTTGCAGATCATCAAGGCGAGCATTGATTTTGGAAATTTCCGATTCGGATTTGCGCAGTTCCTCGGTGACGTCTTTTTTGTCCGACTCCTGCGCTTTGATTTTTTTGTGGATTTCTTCTATCTGTTTTTTCAGGTGGATTTTCTGTCTTTCAGCTACTTTTTGCTGTTCGCTTAATGCAACAGCAGGCTGAGCCATAACCGGCCCGACACTTAACAGTGCAAACAGGGAAACACAGATTACCCACCTGGTCACATTAGTCCTTTTGGGCTTTACCCTGGGCAGCCACAGCAGCTACCGCAGCGGCAATTGCCGCCTGATCACCCAGATAATAGTGACGGATAGGCTTGAGGTTTTCGTCGAGCTCATAAACCAGCGGCTGTCCGGTCGGGATATTCAAATTAACAATCTCGTCATCGGAAATGCTGTCCAGATGCTTGATTAAGGCACGCAAGCTGTTGCCATGAGCGGCAATCAGCACATTCTTGCCAGCCTTGATGGCGGGCGCAATCGACTCGTTCCAAACAGGCAGGACACGGGAAACGGTATCTTTCAGGCATTCGGTGGCTGGCAGCTGCTCGGCGGGAATGCGTGCATAACGGGCATCAAAACGGGGATGACGTTCATCGTCCAGATCAAGAGGATTTGGGGCGATAGCATAAGCACGACGCCATACCAGCACCTGCTCATCACCATATTTTGCCGCGGTTTCGGCTTTGTTAAGGCCTTGCAAATTGCCATAATGACGCTCGTTCAGGCGCCAGTTCAGGTGAATCGGCGTATGCATGGCATCCATGGCGTCCAGTGCAATCCACAAGGTACGAATGGCCCGTTTCAAAACAGAAGCATAAGCCACATCAAATGAAAACCCTTCCTGCTTCAGCAGCTCACCAGCCTGCCATGCCTGCTGGCGACCAAGATCGGTCAGATCAACATCGGTCCAGCCGGTAAAACGGTTTTCAAGATTCCACTGGCTTTCGCCATGACGCATTAATACGATTTTGTACATATTATGAGCTCTTTTCCACTAAATTAAGAAATAAACAATTCAATACCCGAACAATTTTCCATTATTTTAGCGAAGTCTTATCTCTATTTGTCCAGCTATTTTATAATCTGAGAATTAAGCTTGAAAAAAGCATACATACAGGACTAGACGTGGATTTTCTTTTTTACCAAAATACCATTTATTTTTTAGCTTTTGCCGTGGTATCAGGCATCATGCTTGCCATTCCCAATCTTCGCAAAGGCGGCTTTGGCGGCCAGGCCAATATGCTAAGCACCAAGGAAGCCGTGCAAATGGCCAATAATTCAGCCGCCCTTTTCATTGACATCCGCTCGGCCGAAGAATACAAAAACGGCTCGATTCCCCAGGCCCGCAATATTCCCATGGACGAACTCGAAGAGAAAACGGCGTCACTGTCCAAAAGCAAGCCGGTTATCCTGGTCTGCAATATGGGACGTACCGCGCAAAAAGCAGCCGTAACCCTGAAAAAGCTCAATTTTGAAGAGGTTCACGTGCTTTCTGGTGGCATTTCCGCCTGGACCCAGGACGGCCTGCCCCTTAAAAAACACACAGCGGCCAACATCCGCAAACATAAATAAGTAACCGTTAAACCCATTTACGTAGCAAAAATACTATGAAACAAGTCACAATGTTCTCCAAGGCAACCTGCCCGTATTGCATCCGTGCCGAAAAACTGCTCATCGAGCGTGGCGTCACAAATCTGGAAAAAATCAGCATTGACACCAACCGTGAACAACGGGCTGTTATGATTGAGCGCACCGGACGCACCACGGTTCCCCAGATTTTTATCGGGGACAAACACGTGGGTGGTTGTGATGACCTGATGGCACTTGACCGCGCCGGTGAATTGACTACCCTATTGGCCGACTAAGCCATCAGCGTAATTTAACCTTTAACCTTCTTACATAGGAAACAGTATGGCTGAAGAGCAACAAGCAGAAAATACCAATCCCGCATTCAATTTGCAACGCGTCTACCTGAAAGACCTGTCTTTGGAAATGCCCAACTCACCCCAGATTTTCCTTGAGCAGGAAACACCCCAGGTTGAAATCTCCCTGAACGTGGGTGGTCAACGTTTGGCTGAAACTATTTTTGAAGCCACTGTACGCGCAACCGTCACCACCAAAATCGGTGAAAATATTCTGTATTTGGTTGAAGGTACCCAAGCTGGTATTTTTGAAATTGCCAACGTACCTGAAGAACAGTTTGACCCACTGCTGGGTATTGTTTGCCCCACCATGCTGTTCCCTTACCTGCGCGCCAATATTGCCGATGCCATCAACCGTACCTCATTGCCACCGTTGCACCTGGCAGAAGTAAACTTCCAGGCCCTGTACGAACAACGTACCCAGGAAGCACAACAGCAAGCACAACAAAACAGTGCCGCTCCTGAAGACTCAGGCATCATTCTGCCTCCTGGCACAACCCGTCAGTAAGCAGGTTCGCATGTCTCTTCCCAGCGCTTCGCTTCATGTACTGGTTATAGGTGCGGGTAGCTGGGGAACCGCATTGGCTGCCTCGGCAGCCAATCATGTACCCACCTTGCTGCTTGCCCGTCATGAAGCGGTTTCATCAGAAATCAACACGCGACACAGCAACACCAAATACCTGGGCAATCTTCCTCTGCCCCACAGTCTGAAAAGCACCACCAGCCTTCAGCATGCCATCACCCATTTGCAAAGCAGCCCCCCACAGCAAAGGCTAATCATCCTTGGTGTACCCGTCATGGCCATGCGTAGCACCTGTGAATCCTGGCTGACACGGTTGCAGGCAGCCGAACTGGCCGATACGCCCATTGTCTGGACCTGCAAGGGCTTTGAACAAAACAGCGGGCAATTGCCGCATGAAATCGTGCATTCCGTTTTTGGCAATCAAATACCCAATACCGGTGTTTTATCAGGGCCGTCCTTTGCCAAAGAAGTTACCCGCCACCTGCCGGTTGCCCTTACCATTGCCAGCCATAGCAGCATAACCGTACAAAACACCACGGCTGCCCTGCATGCCAATCACACGCGCATTTATGCCAGCAACGATGTCATTGGGGTTGAAGTGGGCGGTGCACTTAAAAACGTCATGGCCATTGCCTGTGGCATCTCAGATGGCCTTGAACTGGGCGCCAATGCCCGTGCCGCACTAATTACCCGAGGCCTGGCTGAAATTACCCGGCTGGGCATCGCCCTGGGTGGCCAGGCCGCTACCTTTTCAGGCCTTACCGGTCTGGGTGACCT
This sequence comes from uncultured Advenella sp., assembly GCA_964588255.1. Classification (GTDB taxonomy): domain Bacteria; phylum Pseudomonadota; class Gammaproteobacteria; order Burkholderiales; family Burkholderiaceae_B; genus Advenella. Next base: position 10,283 of record CAZPNE010000010.1, read on the forward strand.
GGTTTTAACGGCCACGGGCGATCTGTCTCGCAACCGCCAGGTAGGTCTTGCCCTGGGACAAGGACAATCGCTTGACCACATTCTTGCAGCAGGCATGACCGCTGAAGGCGTGCGCTGCGCCCGCGATGCCCTGAACCGGGCGACTGCACTGGGCATTGACATGCCCATTACCCAAGCGGTTTGTGATGTCCTGTTCAACGCAATGCCCCCCTTGCAGGCTGTTTCCAACCTGCTGGCACGCGAAGCCAAGGCCGAGTGGCCGGCCGAATAAGGCAGCGCTTTCCAAACCCGGCTTGCCGAGGATTGGGTGGCTTCAAAGAAGCTGGTGAGCGGGGATATTTAACTGAATCACGGATCCACTTGAATCACTTTGGGCAACTTGCAGTGGCCATTGCAAGCGCTCGGACATCAGTGTCACGATATACAGTCCCAGGCCATTCAGCGAAGCACTGCCTGGCATCACTTCCATTTCTTTATTCAGGATGGCTTTTTGTCCGGCAGTAAGTCCCGTCCCACGGTCCTTTATCTGGATGACCCCTTTGCCCAGCGTGATGTCAATTTCCTTTTGCGTATGCTGCAGGGCATTCTGGATAAGATTGCGCAACAGCATTTTCACCAGGACAACATCGGTACTGAGCATGATCCTGTCCATGACATTTAAGCGTACCCTGGCACGAACCTTGAATAAATTATTCAAATCATCCAACACCTCTTCCACCAAGGTGGTCAGGGAAATGACCTCCCTGACAGGGGAAGCGTCATCCTGGTTGCGCGAAAGCTTCAGCAAAACCTCTACATTGCTTCTCATTTCAGTACAGGCATTACGCATGCGGGCCACCGTTGCCAAATCATTGGGTTTAAGTTGCCCGCGCATTTCCAGGATATCCAATGCTCCGGACATGACGGCAACCGGTGTGCGCAACTCATGGCTGGCCAAACTTAACAGCGATTGCTCCCGACGTACATAGGATTCAAGCTCACCCAGAAAGCGGTTAAAAGTTTCCGCAATTGAATACAATTCACTATCGGTATAATTAACCGGAATACGTGGCATCTGCGAACCCACTGGCACTTCACTGATTTGTTCCGACAGCTGGCGCAAGGGATCGACAATCCGCCGGCTACTCAAGGTTGCCAGCCACAGGCCAAGACCCAGAATAAGCAATGTCATGGCACCCAGCGCGATGCTGAAAAGAAATTCGCGATCCTCAAAATGGGTAATATCCTTGGCAATATACACGACCCCTTTGGGTAAAACGGCAATATTGACCAGATAAGTATTCTTGCCCCGCTTGATCTCATCAGAGAAGCCCAAAGGCAAATCCCTGAAAACCTCGGGCATTTGCGCCGGTGTGGCCTGCCCCTGGGGTACAAACACCAGCTGCTGGTTAAATCCCTCCCAAACAAAAAGTTCTGATTCGTTACGGTTTTCAAGAATAAAATCAAGCTCCTGCTCAAACTCCATCTGCAGCATGGTTCGTTCAAGGTCTTCATTCACCTCAAGTACCATCACAACCATCACCGCAATACATGCCATGCTCACCAGTAATATGGCACGGTGGATGCGTCGTGAAATGGACCTCATTGGCTAGCCTGCGCTGGTGAGGTCAGTCGGTAACCGCGCCCATGCATGGTCTTGATCATGGGGAAGCCAAAGGTATCTTGCAATAATTTACGCAAGGTATACACATGGGTACGCAAGGTATTCATATCCACCTCTTTTTCTCCCCAGATTCGTTCCTGCAACTGCTCATAAGACAGAAAACCCGGGTAGGCTTTAATCAGCTCTTCAAAAATACGTGCCATGGTGCCGCTTAATTCAAGAGGGCCGCTATTATTTACCTGCACCGTAAGCTTGCCCGGATCGAAACGGATACCAGGCACTTCTATCCCCGGGGTCTTGCCCATACCTTCTTTACGACGATACAGGGCATTGACCCTAAGCTGCAGCTCGCGAAGGTCAAACGGCTTGACCAGATAGTCATCGGCCCCTTCCCGAAACCCCTCTTCCTTGTCTTTAAGCTGGTCTTTGGCAGTCATCATGATAACCGGTGTCGTGCACTGGATATCGTGCCTGATCCGGTGGCAGATCTCAAACCCAGACAGGCCGGGCAGCATCACATCAAGCACAATAACGTCGTATTCATGGGTGGCAATCAAGTGTAGTGCCGTTAAACCGTCCGAAGCGAAATCCAGCACATAATGCGAATTATCAAAATACTCGGACAGATTCTCGGCAAGCCCGACATGATCCTCAACCACCAGCATGCGAATGGGCTTTGTAGATGTATTCATGCAATGTCAGAAAAATAAAAAAATTAGTTTACTGCTATGGATATGGCCGCCGGTACAAGACCGGGACGGGTTTCAAACAAAATATAACGTTTGTTTTCATAACGCTTTTGTACCGGTACGTTTAACACATGAAGAACATCACTCAAACGTTTTTTAGGTATCGCCAGCAGCAAAGGCAATGTACTGTTGTCCAGTTTGGCAGAAACCTCATTAATCTTCAACAATCCTGCCGTTCCGGCAGAATAAAACCGGGCTGAAAACGGACGCTCATCCACATAATAAACAGGCGTCCCGGCCTGCTCCTGCAGCGATGCAAAATGAATCAGGCCCTTTTCTGTTTTAAAGTAGTTGGGACTGACATAAGCAAACAAGCTAAGCAAAACCAGCACCATCGGCACAATCGCAGCCATCCACCGGGCAGTTGAGGCGAATCGCCACTGGCCGCCTTCCACCCACTTACCCCAACCAAGCGCCAGCAATAGGCTGAAAGCTCCCAGGCACGGCAAAATATAGGTCCAAAGGATATTGCCCGAAAAGGTGAAAAATAAAGGTGTGAATAAAGCCCATCCTAACAAATACGATATATTGGAGGAAACGGCAGCCTGCCTGATCGTGGTACGAAAGCCTTTTTTCACCAATGTGACCAGCAACAAGCCTACCCCAACCAAACCCCATGGAAAAGTAGCCTGCAACCAATACCACCAAATGGTGCCATGCATTTTTTCATGGGCAGTACCATATAAATCCCCCTGCCAGCCCGGGTCGACAAAACGCAGGAAATGTTCACCCACAATAAAATAATCCAGAAACCCGGGCGTCTTGATTTCCGCCATCACGTACCACGGCAGGCTGAGTAGCGCCGTTAACAGCAAACCACGCATCCAAGGCAATGCCCTGAATTGATCCATACGACTTTTGTCTGGCAGCAACCATAACAACAGCGGCCCGGCCACCAGCACCAGTGCCAAAGGCCCTTTGGCCAACAGGCCAATGGCCAGCCCCACAAAAAACCCATAACGCCAGAACCAGGACGGGTACGACCGGGCCATCATGAAAGCAGTCATGCTAAAAGTGGTACCCAGCACCAGAAACGGATCGGTCAGCACCGCACCTGAAGTGATATATACCAGGGCACACGAACTGTAAATAATCGCCGTCCACTGGGCCACACGCTTGCCAAATAAAGCCTGCGTAAAGGCAACAAGAAGCCCCACCGTTGCCACCATACTTAACCATGAAGGAAAACGTACGGCAAACTCATTAACGCCCAGCAACCGGAAAGACAAGGCCTGCGCCCAGAACGAAAGCGGCGGCTTGCCCCAGAAGGGTTTACCTGGTTCAAACCAAGGGGTAATCCAGTCACCGCTTTGCGCCATCAAACGGGCAATTTCAGCATAGCGGGGTTCAGATGTATCAGAGAGTGGCATTAATGCCATGCTTATCAGGGGCAGACACAATAAAATGCCTGCCACCCACCATAAATCAATCCTGCGAGTCACTTTAATTTCCTTTTACAATCATCCACTCGTAAACCGGTTCTTCATGGTGGCTCACTGCTGACTGATTCATCTCACTGACATTATCCACAAACGTTTCCAAGGCCTGCCCCTGGTTTTTCTGCACTACATCCCTGATCAGATAAACCGGACGCTGCTTGGCTTCAAAATAGGTTTTACCCACATACTCACCCAACAGCCCAATCGAAATCAGCTGGACACCGCCCAGAAAAGTGATCATGGAGATTAACGATGGATAGCCTTGAACCGGCTCTCCCAACACCAGGGTTTTAGCCACAATCCACAGGGCAAACAAAATGCCCGCCAGCGCCGTCAAAATACCGGCGACCATTGTCAGGCGTAAAGGCGCGACTGAAAAAGAGGTAATCCCCTCGAAAGCCAGCCCCATCAGGCCAGGGTAATCCCACTTGCTGGTACCTGCGACACGGGGTAGTCGGTCATATTCAATCACCTTGGTGGGCAAACCAATCCAGGCAAACAGCCCCTTCATGTAACGATTGCGTTCACCCAGCTGGCTCATGGCATTGACCGCCTTGCGGCTAAGCAAACGGAAGTCACCGGTATCTTCAGGAATCTCAACGTCACTAATACGGTTCAGTAAACGATAAAAACCATGGGCGGAAAACTGCTTGAACCAGGTTTCACCCGCCCGTGAACGGCGTTTCATGCTGACAACATCAGCCCCTTCACGCCACGCCTGCAGCATATCTGGAATCAGGGCCGGCGGATCCTGCAAATCAGCATCCATAATAATGATTGCCTGCCCTCCGGCATATGCCAAACCGGCACTCAGGGCGGCTTCCTTGCCAAAATTGCGGCTTAAACGGACCAGCTTCAGATGTGCATCCCAAGTGGCTCGCTCAGCCAGAAAATGCCCCGATCCATCACGACTGCCATCATCCACCATCACCAGTTCATAACTGATCTCAAGCGGATCCAGAATTGAGGCCAGTTGGGGGAACAGTAACGGCAACATCTGCCGTTCGTTATAAACAGGAATCACGATGGATAAAACCAGGCCTTTCTCAGCCTGAAACAAAGATGTCCCGTTTTCTTGCATTGCATTCATTGACAGCACCTGCTTTTCAATTTTAAACATGACAGGCGTAAGCATATGTCTTGCTGCAACAAGGAAACATCAAGCAAAAATCAAGCAAATATCAAAAAAAAGCACGTCCGGGAACGTGCTTTGCGCCTGAGCAGTTATTGCCGACTCAAGGGTGTGATTTCCTTCCACCAATCGAACTCAGGGAAATATGCGTCTCACCGCTTGCTGTTTTATGCACGGCACTTTTCCAGGCATGCCCATAGGCCACTTCAAGGCTAAGGTGCAGTTTTCCATCGGGTTGACGCTGCTGCTCAAGGGCATCACACAAGCGCTGGTACCACTTGCGCCCAACCAGCCCGTCATGGCGCCCAATTGTTGGGTTACCGCCTAAGGCGGCCACATCCGCCAGCAGTTTTTGCGGCCGCTGGTAAGTTAGCGTAATCACTTCCTGGTCCATCACCGGATCAACAAAACCATGCTCAAGCAGGATATCGCCAAAATCATGCATATCGACAAAAGGCACGGTTTTAGTCTGGATACCGGCCGTTTCAATGGCCTTGCGCAATTCAATGAACGTGCCAGGCCCCAAACAGGAAAACATGCAAATACCGCCAACCTGGGTTACCCGCCGCCACTCGGCAATCACCTTATGAGGTTCAGGATGCCAATGCAGGGCCATATTGGACCAGACCAGGCCGGCGGATTCAGCCGCCAGCGGCATGGCCGCCAAATCGGCCAGATGGAATTCATCCAGGTTTTTGCGCCCCAGTTTTGATACCCATGCCTGCATGCCCTTGGGCAGATACGTATTCCTGCAGTGCTCGATAAATGCAGGGCAATTGTCCACCCCAAGCAGGCGGGATTTGGGAAAGCGTTCCCTAAGTGCCTGAAACGAATGCCCTGGACCACAGCCGGCATCAACCAGCGTTTCCGGGTTGATGCGGATATAACTTAAGCGCCCGATCATGCGGCGGCTGATTTCATCATAAAAAAAACGTGAATCTTCCAATAAACCACGACGGGCAAATTGCTTGATAACGTGTTCGGTATTGATGGGCAAAACCTGGGGGGAATAAATGGCCTGGGACATTGAGATCACTGACGTATTGTTAATACGGGAAGAAAATGGTTTGATAAGGCCATATTGTAAATAAGACTTCCCTGATTCTGTGCAAAACCCTTACAAAAACAAAAGATTAGGCTGGTTAAACAACCATGTCAAACAACTGGCCAGCCGCCTGAAGCTTGTCTTGCCCGGCAGTTGCCCCTTATGCGGCACCCCTTGCACGGGAGAGAGATTCTGCCCCGACTGCCACAACGATATTTTGCACTCCATACGAAACCACCCCTATCGCTGCGCCCGCTGCTACCTGGCCCTGCCCAACCCGGGCCCTTGCCCGGACTGCAGCGAACAGGCCCTTCATACCGGAACCATCATGGCCGCCTTTGATTATGTACATCCCCTGGATAGCCTGGTTTTGCGCTACAAAAATGGCCGCCAGCTTGACCTGGCCCCGGCATTTGCACAACTGCTAAGCCAACAACTGCAAGACCAGGGTATGCTGCCCCTTACAAACACCTGTCTGATTCCCATTCCGGGCAGCCGGCAATCACTTTCCCGACGCGGCTTCAATCCGGCGGCAGAGTTTGCACAACACCTTGGAAAGAAACTACAATTACCCGTTGAGCATTTTGTTCTGCGCCGCCATGACCAGCATCTCAAGCAATCCAGCCTGTCCCGTTATGCACGTCGTGCAGCCGCAGCCGGTTTATACTATTGTTCGCACCGTCTGGACATACCCCATGCCATTCTGGTCGACGACATAGTCACCACCTGCAGCACCATAGATAGTGCCGCCTGTGCCTTGCTGGCCGCTGGTGTACAGCGTGTGGATGCCTTGGCCATCGCCCGCACTCCCCCCAAACATTTTTAAGCAATCGCATGTTTCACATTATTCTTGTTTCACCCGAAATTCCCGCCAATACCGGCAATATCATCCGCCTGGCTGCCAACACCGGCATACAGCTGCACCTGGTCAAGCCACTGGGCTTTATGCTTGATGACAAACGCCTGCGCCGCGCCGGGCTGGACTACCATGAATGGGCAGACATCAAGGTTCACGGCCATCTGCAAGAAGCGATCGAATCAACAGGCGCGCCTGCCGGCCATATTTATGCCATTTCCACCAAAGGCCAACGCCACATTGGCGACATTAAGATTAACGATGGCGATGTATTTGTTTTCGGCAGGGAAACCGCCGGACTCAAACCCGAAGAGTGGGACATTATCGGACTGGAAAATGCCGTTCGCCTGCCCATGCGTCCCGACTCGCGCAGCCTGAACCTGTCCAATGCGGTTGCCATTACGGTTTACGAGGCATGGCGGCACATTGGCTATGCCGGAAGCGTATAACCTTGGTTAAAGGTTAAAATATTTAATGTTTAACGACGCCAGAAACCAGGGGTAAAAATAACCAGCACCGTAAACAGTTCAAGACGCCCGATCAGCATGGCCAAGGTACATAGCCAGATCTGGAAATCGGACAAAACACTGTAGTTGCTCATTGGCCCGACACTGCCCAACCCGGGACCAATATTGTTTAAACTGGCAAAAATGGCAGAAAACGCCGTGGTTGGTTCAGCGCCCGACAATAGCATTACGGCGGAAAGCGCCATTAAGGTCAGGGCATACACCAGCATGAAAACCATGATGGACATAATCACGCTCTGATCGATAATGCGCGCCCCCAACCTAACCGGAAACACCGCATGCGGATGCAATATATGGCGGATTTCGGTGCGGATCTGCTTAATCACCAAAATCAGGCGGATCATTTTTATACCACCACCGGTAGAGCCCGATGAGGTTGCACAGGCCCCCAGAAACAACATGATAATAGGAAGCACCAGCGGCCACTGCAGGTAGTCCACATTGGAAAAACCGGTGGTGGTGGCCACGGAGATGGTATTGAACATGCCAAACCTGAAGGCTTCAGGCAGGTTGGTGTATTCATTGGAAAAGAACAGATAAAGACTGATCAGGACACCACTGACCAGCACCAGGCGCAAGAACGGAATCGTTTCCGGGCAAAAACGGTAAATGGACACATCCCGGTTGCGAATAACCTTGTAGTGGGTGGCAAAGTTGATGCCGGCAAACAGCATGAACACCATCGCCACCATTTCAGCGGCCGGTGAATTGATATCAACAAAGCCGCCACTGTATGTGGAAAATCCCCCCAAGCCCATTGTAGATGCGGTATGGCACCAGGCATCAAACCAGTTCAGGCCTACCAGGCGATAGGCAATCAGGCACAACAGCGACGCCGCGAAATAAATGGCATACAGCACCTTGGCGGTGCCGGCAATGCGGGGAGTTAATTTTTCTTCTTTCATCGGGCCCGGGATTTCGCCTCGCATTACCTGATGTCCACCCACCCCCAGCATAGGCAAAATAGCGACCGCCAACACCAGAATACCCATGCCGCCAAACCATACCAGGGTATGACGCCAAAGATTGAGAGATTCGGGCAGTTTGGTCACATCTGGCAAGACCGAAGCACCCGTGGTGGTCAGCCCCGACATGGCCTCATAATAGGCATGGGTAAATGACAGTTTTACCCCCACATGGGACGCTTCCAGCATTAAAGGCAGGGCTGCCAGAAGCGGAAAAACAGTCCACACCAGAAACACCAGCAACAGACCATCACGCGGACGCAATTCACGGCGAAAGGGATAGGTAAGCAGCCAAAGCAGCAAGCCACTGCCACCTGCCAGCATGAAACTGGTCAGAATACTTTGATCGGCACCATCCTCAAACAGGCGTGAAAAAAAATAAGGAAACAACAAGGTCAGTGAGAACACCACCATGGTCAGGCCCAGCGCATGCAAAACATTCAGGATCCTGCGCATTCCATTTCCTAGAAAAACAGGGCCGAAACCTGGAACATTTTTTCCACTTTCTTCATGGTTTCACGGTTTGCCGCATAAACAATGACGTGGTCACCCTGGCGAATCACGGTATCGGGCTCGGGCATGATTAAATAACCCTCACGGAAAATAACCGCCAGTGTTGACGACTTTGGAAACTGAATATCCTTGACGGAACGATCGACCAGTTTAGAGCTGCTGATATCACCCAGCACTTCGAACTCGATCACCTCGGCGGCACCGCGGCGCAAACGGTGACCGGTAACCACCGCCCCCTGACGTACATCGCGTAACAAGGCGCCAATCGTTGCCTGGGCAGGCGACACCGCGATGTCTATCATACTGCCCTGCATCAACTCGCCATACGCCTGACGCGAGATAAGGGCAATGACCTTGCGGGCCCCCAGACGCTTAGCCAACAAAGAAGACATAATATTGTCCTCATCGTCATTGGTCAGGGCAAGCCAGGTGTCCATTTCGGTAATATTTTCACTTTCCAGCAAGGATTCATCGGTTCCGTTGCCATGCAAGACCAGCACGTTTTCGGGCAACATGGAAGCCAGCCACTGGCAACGCGCCTTATTGCTTTCTATGATACGAATATTATATTTTTCTGCCGCCAGCTCTTTGGCCAGGCGATAGCCAATATTGCCACCACCGGCAATCATGATAGAACGAACCCGTGCCTTTTCTTTGTGAAAAGAAGCAATGCTTTCACGAGCCTGCCGGGTATCAATGGCCAGCACCAGTTCATCATCAGCCTTAATGGCCCCCACCTGGTTCATGGCAATGGAAACCTCGCCACGCATGACTTCTAGAACACGGGTATTCAGGTTGGGCAGGTTCAGATGGGTTGCATCTATATGGTGGCCGATCAAGGAGCTTTTGCGCCCTACTTTAAGAATGACCACACTTACCCGACCTTGCGCAAACTCAACAACCTGCAAGGCTTCGGGGAATTCAATCAGACTGTAAAGATATTGCGTGACACTTTTTTCGGGGCTGATGATGAAATCCACCCCGAAGCTTTCAGCCAGCAAGGTTTCATTTTCAGAATAAGACTGCCCCCTGACCCGGACAATACGGCGGGGAATATTAAAAACATCACGGGCGATGGCGCAGGCCACCAGATTGGACGCATCAGTGGCGGCACAGGCCACCAGAAGATCGGTGTCATCGGCACCGGCTTCCTCAAGCACATTGGGCAATGAGCCATCACCCAGCACGCAGCGCAAATCGAAGCGTTCCTGCAAATAGGTAAGGCGATCGGGGTTGGTATCCACCACCGTGATGTCATTTTGCTCTGACACCAGGTTTTCAGCCACACTGGAACCTACACGCCCTGCCCCGATGATGAGAATCTTCATAAAGGAAGACAGTGACTAGGCGTTACGCTTGCGGGATGAATCAATACCCAGCTGGCGCAGCTTGCGATACAGGTGAGTACGTTCAAGTCCGGTTTTTTCTGAAACACGTGTCATGCTGTGGTTTTCGCGTCCCAGATGGTATTCAAAATAAACCCGTTCAAATTCATCGCGTGCATCACGCAAGGGCTGGTCAAGGGTAATATTACCCAGCATGGAACCTTGTTGCTGAGGCGCGGCATCCTGTACAGGTGCAGAAGCCGAAACAACCGCGGGTGCAGAAGCAAAAGCCGGCGCCACCGGTGCTTTGACAGCAGTGGGGGCAGTACGCGCGGCAGGTACCATACCGGCAGAAGCCAATACCTGTTTGGCATGCGGACGCGCCAGGCCAGACTGGACCGTTTTAAGCAGCTTTTGCAAGGTAATGGGCTTTTCAAGAAAATCCATGGCGCCAATGCGGGTTGCCTCTACGGCGGTATCAACCGTAGCATGTCCACTCATCATAATGACCGGCATATCCAGCAATCCCTGTGAGCCCCATTCTTTTAGCAGACTGACACCATCGGTATCGGGCATCCAGATATCGAGCAAGACCAGGTCAGGCCGGTATCTCAGGCGCGCGGCACGTGCCTGGGAAGCATTTTCAGCGAGTTCCACGGTATGACCTTCGTCATACAAAATTTCAGAAAGAAGCTCACGAATTCCAATTTCATCGTCTACCACCAGTATTCTGGCCATATGTAGTCACCTATTACTAACGTACTTCAGTACTATTATTTAAATCTGATTAATCGAATTATAACCATCAGGACATGGTTTTTTGCTTTTCTTCACAAGTCGCGTGAGTAAAATCGAGATGCGGGCGCCACCTTCCTTGCGATTTGAAATATCAATCTTGCCCCCATGTTCTTCGATTATTTTACGAACAATTGCCAATCCAAGACCCGTGCCATGCACTTTGGTCGTTACGTATGGCTCAAAAGCATTCTGTAAAACCTGTGAGGTAAATCCACAGCCCCGATCCTCGAGCATTATTCTAACCGCTTCACCTTCTTCAGTGGCTCCCGTTGCAACTTTTGTGAGCATGGTCTGAATGGTAATGCCTGGTTCGTCCCCGTCAAGTTCGATATCAACCATGGCATCACGGGAGTTAGCCATCAAATTATTCAGCACCTGACGCAACTGGGTCGAATCAGCCTCGACCTCTGGCAGCATGGCATCCAGTTTCAGACCTATCCGCCGGTTAAGCGGTTCTTCAACATGATTTCCTTCGGGGTCCCAGCCATACAGCAATGCAAGATCCGTTATTAAAGCATTAATATTGACGTGTTGCATCTGTGCAGGCGGTGTTCGGGCATATTCGCGGAAATCATCCACCATTTTTTTCAGGGAGGTCACCTGGTTCACAATAGTATTGGTAGAACGGATCAACATATTTGCATCAGTCTCTTCCAGTTTGTCGGTCAACTTCATGGCCAGCCTTTCGGCCGACAATTGAATGGGCGTAAGCGGATTCTTGATTTCATGGGCCAGCCTGCGCGCCACCTCTCCCCAGGCAACCGCTCGATTGGCTGAAATAACCTCGGAAATATCATCAAAAACCACCACATAGCCAGTTTGCCGGCCATCTACCTGAAGCCGTGTACCACGCATCAAAAGCGTGACCGTTTTCTGATCATCCCCAGAATCAGCACCAATCATGATTTCGATTTGTTCCTGCCAATAATGCCGTCCAGAACCCACCGCCGCGTGATTGGAAAATGCCTTGCGGATGTCCTGCGTAAATTCGATCAGGTTATCCACCACTTCCAGCGGCCGGCCAGGCACCGCACGCAAATCTTCATTCAGGATGGTCTGGGCTCCCTTGTTCACGGTCGTGACATTGAAACGCGCATCAAATACGATAACCCCCGATGACAACCCCTCCATCACGCTTTCCAGATATACATTGGAGCGCTCCAACTGCAGGCGGTTCAGCTCCACCAGCTTGCGGGCCTCATCAAGCTGATGGGTCATCATGTTAAACGAACGCGTCAGTTGCCCCACTTCATCCTTGGCATCCGGTTCGGGCAAAGGTCGGTAATCACCAATAGCCACGGCCTGTGTACCTTCGGCCAGATTCAGCAGGGGCTGAACCAGCTGCCGCGCAATGGCCAACGCCACACCAATAGAGGCAAACACCGTCAGCAGCAAAGCCATCGTCAGGGTAATGCCATACAAATTACGGATACCGGTACGGGATAGCGCCAGTTCTTCATAATCACGAAAACCCTGTTGCACCTGGTTCAGATGATTGCCCAAATTATCGGAAACCAGATGGGTCAGTTGCAGCCAATACGGTTCAGGGGCTGCACCCAGTGGCGCATCAAACCGGAATGAATGGGTAAACACAGGCACAATCACCCGAATCCTGAGCTGCGGATTTTCCGGATCTTCGTTACCTGCATCTTCAGCTCGGGCATATTGTCGCGTCAGCTTGAGCTGGTTCACAATAGTAGCCGGTGGCATGGAGGGCAATAAGCTGCCAAAATTTGAAGTGGAAAATGCCACGACACGGTTACCGGCCGCTGAAAACACCAGCGCTTCACTAAGGCCATTGGCCTCACGCAGCCGCGTCAGTTCTATCGGCATGTCCTGTTCGGGCACCCGTGACAGGTCACTGGAGATGGCTTTTGCCCGGGCCAGCAAATCAGCCACCTGACTGTCCAGCGAAGCCCGTCCCAAGGCCAGCCCGGACTCTAGGGCACTGTCCACCTTGACGTTAAACCATGACTCGACAGAGCGGGACATGAATTGTACCGACAACAAATAAATAACCACCCCGGGAATAACCGCCATCACGGCAAAAGCCATGGCAAACCGGGAGGTCAGCCGGGCGCCGAATTTTTTCTTGCGCAATTGACGAACCAGTCGCCAGGTCAAGGTGGCGACCCAGATAAACAGGGCCAGCGCCAACACGCCATTGAGTAACAGCAGTAAATCAAACTGCTGCGCAAAGCGCGACGTATTCCCGGTTGAGCCCACCAGCAAACCCAGCAACACAAAAGCGGCCAAAACGATGATCATGAAGCTGATTTTCACCAGCCAGGAAATCAGGAGCTGGGTTTTATGTCCAAAACTTTTAAGGTGAAATTTTTCCATGGTGTCGATAATGACCAGGCACTGCTGTTGAAAGCATTAATCTGAAAAGGCCTCGGAAGCAGGGAGGTATCCAGCTTCAGACGTAATCTGCCTTGATAATTAATGGCGGGGTCAAGCTGGTCAAGATTGTCTATTGGCCAGCTTTCCAGGTTAATAATATGCTGCAGGGAGTCGTCTAGTGACAACTCGGGAATGGATAGCTCTCCGTTACTGATTCGCCACTGACGCAACAGCGCATTGTATTGAATACGCCAGGTATGCTGC
>CAZPNE010000011.1:0-23416 GCA_964588255.1 uncultured Advenella sp.
CGATCAGCTGTGCATCGGTTTCAGGCTTGCGGATTTCTTCGATATTGACGTGAACTGGAACACCCATCAGGCGTTGCAGATCAAGTTTCAATCCTTCAATATCCTCACCACGTTTACCAATTACAACACCTGGACGTGCTGAGAAAACGGTGATACGTGCATTCTTGGCAGGACGCTCGATAAGCACACGACCAACAGATGCGCTTTTCAGTTTACGTTTCAAATATTCACGCACGCGGACATCTTCGGCCAGCATTGTGCCAAAGTCTTTGTTATCAGCGTACCAGCGTGAACTCCAATTACGATTCACTGCGAGACGGAACCCGATAGGGTGAATTTTCTGACCCATTGTGACTCCTTAAACGCCGACTTTAACCACAATGTGGCAAGTCTGCTTCTCGATACGGTTACCGCGGCCTTTGGCGCGAGCGGAGAATCGCTTCATTGACTGAGCTTTGTCTACATAAATTGTAGTAACTTTCAACTCATCAATATCGGCACCATCGTTATGCTCTGCGTTAGCAATTGCTGATTCAAGGGCTTTCTTAACGATACCGGCGGCTTTTTTAGGTGTGAATGTAAGAATATTCAGCGCCTGGGCAACTGGTTTGCCACGGACCATGTCCGCAACAAGACGAGTTTTCTGCGCAGAAATATGTACACCACGAATTACGGCTGTAGTTTCCATCACTTACCTCTTTGACTTTTTATCCGCAGCGTGACCTTTGTAGGTACGTGTGTGTGCGAATTCGCCAAGCTTATGACCAACCATATTTTCGTTAACATAAACCGGAACATGTTGACGACCGTTATGAACGGCAATTGTCAATCCGATAAAATCAGGAAGGATGGTTGAACGACGCGACCAGGTTTTGATCGGCTTTTTCTCTTTGCCATCGACAGCTGCTTCCACTTTTTTAATCAAGTGGGCATCTACGAATGGGCCTTTTTTAATAGAACGTGACATATTAGTATCGCCCCTTATTTACGCTTGCGACGTGAGACAATCATATTGTCTGTACGCTTGTTGCTGCGGGTTTTGAAGCCTTTCGCTGGAGTACCCCATGGGCTGACAGGTTCACGACCTTCGCCAGTACGGCCTTCACCACCACCATGTGGGTGATCGACCGGGTTCATGGCAACACCACGAACGGTAGGACGAATACCGCGCCAGCGAACCGCACCGGCTTTACCGATTTGACGCAAGCTGTGTTCTTCGTTACCCACTTCACCAATCGTTGCACGGCAGTCGATGTGAACGCGACGAACCTCGCCAGAACGCAGACGGATCTGGGCGTAAGTACCTTCACGGGCCATCAGTACTGCTGATGCACCTGCCGAACGTGCCATTTGGGCACCTTTGCCTGGCAGCATTTCGATGCAGTGAATGGTTGTACCAACTGGAATATTGCGGATAGCCGCTGCATTACCTGTACGTACGGGTACTTCCAGGCCAGACACGACCGTTGCACCAACCTCAAGGCCACGAGGAGCGATGATGTAGCGACGCTCGCCATCTGCATAGCAAAGCAATGCGATATGTGCAGTACGGTTAGGATCGTATTCCAGACGCTCTACTTTGGCTGGAATGCCATCTTTGTTGCGACGGAAATCGACAATACGATAGTGGGACTTATGACCACCGCCACGATGACGGACAGTAATATGACCGTTGTTATTACGACCGGAACCACGTTTTTTGGATTCTACCAAACCGGCAAAAGGAAGTCCTTTGTGCAAGCCTGGAGTAACCACTTTTACCATACCGCGGCGACCGGCTGATGTTGGTTTAGTTTTAACTAATGCCATCTTAGTTCACCTCCGAAAAGTCAAGTTCTTGACCTTTTTTGAGTGAAACGTAAGCGATACGGTTTGCACGGCGACGACCGACGAAACGACCAGCACGTTTTACTTTACCTTTACGGTTCAGAACAGAGACAGACTCAACTTCTACTTTGAAAAGCAACTCAACAGCTGCCTTGACTTCTGGTTTGGTTGCATCAGGAGCGACACGCAATGCAAATTGCGGTTTCTCGCCAGATTCAGCAATAAAGGTTGCTTTTTCTGTGATGACCGGCGCCAAAATTACTTGCAATAAACGTTCTGCTTTCATCCCAGCATCTCCTCAAATTGAGCGATAGCCGCTTTCGTGATCAACACTTTTTTGTAGTGGACCAAAGAAAGAGGATCAGCGTAACGCGGTTCTACAACGGCTACGTGTGGCAGGTTGCGGGTTGCCAGGTAGGTGTTCTCGTCTACGACATCGGTAATAACCAAAACGGAATCCAGACCCATTGCTTTCAATTTGCTAGCAGCCAGTTTTGTTTTGGGTGTATCAAAAGAGAAAGACTCGACAACAGCGATGCGATCTTCACGTGCCAATTGTGACAGGATAGAACGGATACCAGCACGGTACATTTTCTTATTCACTTTCTGGCTGAAGTTTTCTTCAGGTGAATTAGGGAATGCACGACCGCCTCCACGCCAGATGGGTGAAGATGTCATACCGGAACGGGCACGACCAGTGCCTTTCTGGCGCCATGGTTTTTTGGTGCTGTGTTTGACTTCGGCACGATCTTTCTGGGCACGGTCACCCATACGTGCGTTTGCCTGGTAGGCAACTACGATCTGGTGAATCAGGGCTTCGTTAAAATCACGGCCAAAAACGGTGTCGGGTGCGCTAACGGTAGCAGCAGCCTGACCTTGTTCATTCAGGAGCTTAAGATCCATTATTTTGCTCCTTTAACAGTCATTTTGATAGCTGGAAGCACAACAACGTCGGCATTTTTGTGGCCGGGAACTGCGCCCTTGACCAACAGAAGACCACGTTCTGCATCGACGCGAACGATATCAAGATTTTGTACGGTGCGTGTTACATCACCCATGTGACCGGACATGCGTTTACCGGGGAAAACGCGACCTGGGTCTTGCGCCATACCGATAGAGCCGGGAACACGATGTGAGCGTGAGTTACCGTGAGAAGCGCGTTGTGCACCAAAGTTGTGACGTTTGATAGTACCGGCAAAACCTTTACCGATAGTTGTACCCTGAACGTCAACTTTTTGGCCTGCCTCGAAAACGCTTTCAACAGGCACAGCAGCACCGGCTGAGAATTCAGCAGCTTTCGCAGGATCTAAACGGAACTCTTTGATAACGGAACCAGCTTCAACGCCGGCTTTGGCATAGTGACCCGCTTGCGCTTTTGTTACGCGAGTTGCACGACGGCTGCCATAGGCAACCTGTACCGCTGCATAACCATCTGTTTCCAGAGACTTGACTTGAGTAACACGGTTGTTTGATACGTCAAGTACTGTTACCGGAATGGACTCGCCTTCCTCGGTAAAAATACGCATCATGCCAACCTTGCGACCCAACAGTCCCAGCCGATGAGCGGCAGGTGTAGGTGTCGTATTCGACATCATTTTCTCCAATCCCCAGCTACGATTGGCTGGGCCTAATATATAAATTGACACCAGCAGTGAACTGGTGTTGTGGGTTAATTTATCCCTAACCGTTATTGCATTTCGGTTAGCCTGTCAATATAACATTATTCAAATCCCTTGACAAGAACGTTTTTTATCTTTGTTGTAAAAAATGTCTTTTTTTCAATGGTTTAGTTATCTATGACAAGAAACAATGATTCAACACTGTTTCCTGCCACTATTCATGCCTGCGCCTCAAGCGACCTGCCAGCCACCCTGGCTGCAGCCAGGTCCCATGCGCCAATACCGACGGTTTTAAACATGATGGGGCGCGAAAAATCAATCTCCGTCTGCAAGGCCTGCTCCAGTGAGATGACTTCCGACCAGTCTTTTTTGGCACGGATATAATCACCAGCCTCGTGCAAGGCACCCACCGGGTCATCAACATAGCAGGTACTGCCCATGACGGTTTGCGGTGCAATTTCGCACATATGTGGCTGAAAAGCACCCACCCCGATAATCAGCCGCCCCACTTGTGCCGGCGCATGGTAAATAGGCTCGGTGGCCGTGGTGAGCGTAATAACGGCATCGAAATCATCAGGCAAATTACTTTGTTCTACCGGTTCTATGGGATTGGAAAAATCCTCAAACTGTTCACAAAACCGCTTCACCTTGGCCACTGACGACGCCCGCCCCGCCACATAAATGGTAGCACGTGGGTAGAGCTCATTAATGGCCCGCACATGCGCTAGCGCTTGGGTACCGGTACCCATCAAAACGATTTTTTCGGGCGTTTTCCGGGTAAAGCGCTCAAGACCCAGCATGGAAAGTGCAGCCGTTCTCCAGGCAGTCACGGTAGGCGCATCCAGCACAAACAGGGGTGAACCGGTTTTACTGTCCAGTATGGTAACCGTGCCCTGAATGGTCGGCCGGCCATTTGCGGGATTACCGGGAAACAGGGAGATAAGCTTATGCGCCAGAATATCCTCGGCAGCTGCTGGCATCGATAACAATACCCCGCCTTCTTCATTACCTGGAACCGGCAATACCTGGCGATCGGGACATTTAACCCTGCCCGCCGCATACTCGATAGCCATTTCATGAATGGCCCGGACCAATTCCTTAAAACCGATCAAGTCAGCCGTTTGTTGCGCATTGAATACCTGAACCCCATGCTTGCTCATTATGTGTCTCCTGATTCCTGTTTTTGTGTGTTTCTTTGGGTTGCCACCCAAAGGACAGTGGCATTTTCATCACTAACGCTAATACATCGATGCCCCATCCTACTATCTATATAGAAGCAATCTCCAGGACCCAGCCGGGCGGGCGCATAATATTCGGTATGCAGTTCTATTTCGCCACTTAATACATAAACAAATTCTTCCCCGTCATGACGACTCCAGTCACGAAAGTCAGAAAACTTGCGTGCGGTAATACAGGTATGAAAAGGCATTATTTTTTTATTCGACAACTGCGCGCACAACAGTTGATGACTGTAATGAGGCGTTATATGCGGCCTTCCCTGACCGGCACGGTCAACCACGCACCGCCCAGCACCCATGGCATCACGCGCTGACGTAAACAGCTCGGAGACGTCCAGATTCAGTCCGGTTGCCAATTTTTGCAGGACATCGTACGTGGGCGACATCAGCCCATTCTCGATTTTGGAAAGCGTGGAGGCGGCAATGCCGCACTCTTTGCCAGCCTGTTCCAGCGTCCAGTTATTCTGCTGACGGACGGCACGCAAGCGTTGCATTAAAGGCGTTTCTTCCCGGGTATTCATTAGTGACTACCCAGGTAAGCATCCCTGACTTCCGGGTTAGCCAATAATTCAGCACCACTTCCTGTCATACGAATTTCACCATTTACCATTACATATGCCCGGTCTGCCAGCCTAAGGGCATGATTGGCATTTTGTTCAACCAAAAAGATGGTTTTACCATTTTTCCCCAACTCTTTCAGCACCGAGAAGATCTGCCTCACAATTAAGGGTGCCAGGCCAAGGCTGGGTTCGTCAAGCAGGATCATGTCCGGGCGACTCATCAGGGCACGGGCAATGGCCAGCATTTGCTGCTCTCCACCCGACAAAGTGCCGGCACGCTGGTTACGCCTTTCCAGCAGGCGGGGGAACAGGTCAAACATGACCTTGCGATCTTCATCCATGTATTTGTCACCAATTGGCAGGGCACCAATCATGATATTTTCCTCAACCGTCATTTTCGGAAAAATACGCCTGCCTTCCGGTACCTGGGCAATACCCTTGCCGGCAATCTGGTGTGCCTCCAACTGGGTCAGGTTCTGCCCTTTGTAAAGAATCTCCCCCGACTTTGCCTTGGGTGCACTAAAAATGGTCATTAATAAAGTGCTTTTCCCGGCACCATTGGCACCAATCAGGGAAATGATTTCACCCGGGTTAATATGCAGGGAGACATCCCTGAGTGCCTGAATGGGACCATAATAGGTATTGACGTTTTTGATTTCCAGAATGGGTGTTGTCATGCTTCATCCTCCACTTCAGTCCCCAGATAGGCCGCGATAACCACCTCCGAATTACGAATGTGTTCCGGGTTGCCTCTATCAATCACAGAGCCCTGATCCATCACGACAATATGCTCAGAAATCTCCATCACCAATCCCATATCATGCTCAATGAGCAAAACGGTAACATCACACTCATCACGCAATTTGCGAATCAGCTGCGAAAGATCAACGGTTTCCCGCGGATTCAGGCCAGCGGCAGGTTCATCAAGACAAACCAGACGCGGATTGGTGCACATCGCACGGGCAATTTCCAGTCGACGCTGACGGCCATAGGATAGCTCTCCGGCCAATCGGTTCGCATCAACGGCCAGATCAACGATATCCAGCCACTCATAGGCCCGGTTAACGCTTTCTTCTTCTTTGTTGGAAAAATCATGGGTAACCAGAATACCCGCCAGCAGATTGCGGTTCTGCCTGCGATGCTGGGCCACAAGCAGGTTTTCCAGTACGGTCATGTCCTTGAAAAGCCGGATATTCTGGAAGGTACGGGCAATGCCTGCCCGGGAAACCAGATAAGATCCCCCGGTAAACGGCCGGTTAAGCAGGTTGCCCACTTCTACCGAACTATCGGGACCATGCAGGAAAATCTCTCCCTCCGTGGCCGCATAAAACCCCGTGACGCAGTTGAACACCGTCGTCTTGCCAGCGCCATTGGGGCCAATCAGGGAAGTAATGGAGTCTTTCTGAACCTCGAAACTGACATTATTGTTGGCAATAATGCCACCAAAACGACGGGTCAGACCCTTGACTTCAAGTAGTGGCTGATGGCTCATACGCTTACCTCTTCCCGTTCAAATACCGGGCGCTTGGCCCGCAGCAAACCATTTGGCCGCCAGATCATCATCAAAATCATCAACAAACCAAAAAGCAGGACACGATAACCGGCAAAATCCCGCAGGAACTCTGGCAACAGGGTCAGTGTAAAGGCGGCGATAATCACGCCAATCGCGTTGCCCATGCCTCCCAGCACCACAATCGACAGAATCAGGACCGATTCAAAGAAATTGAACGACATTGGACTAACAAACCCCTGGGCAGTGGCAAAAAACACACCCGCAATACCGCCGGTAAATGCACCCAGCATAAACGCGGATAATTTAACGGTAACATGATTGATACCCAATGAACGGCAGGCAATTTCATCTTCACGCAAGGCTTCCCAGGAACGGCCAATGGGCATCACTCGCAGTTGGGTAAACACACGCAGCACCCCCATCGAAATAATGAACAGCAGCAAATAAATGAAGATGAATTTATAATCCGGGCTATAGGAGATGCCAAGGAACTCATGAAACGGCACGGCATCGCCCTTGGCCCGGCGGATAAATTCCAGGTTGAAAATAGTGGGGGACGGTGCCGGTGCACCATTGGGTCCCCCGGTAAAGTCAATCCAGTTCACCAGCACAAGCCGGATGATTTCCCCAAACCCCAACGTCACAATAGCCAGATAATCCCCATGCATTTTCAGGACCGGGAACCCCAGCAAGCCACCACACAGCGCGGCCATAAAAGGGGCCAAAATCAGGGCAGTCCAGAACCCGATATCCAGATATTGCGCACCCAATGCCAGAAAATAAGCCCCGACCGCATAAAACGCGACAAAGCCCAAATCGAGCAAACCTGCCAGTCCCACCACAATATTCAGACCAAGGCCCAACAATACATAGATCATGGCCAGGATCAGGTTATTAGCCCAGCTCTTGCCAAAAATACCAAAATAGAAAAACACCAATGGCACCACCAACCCCAACAAAAACAGCAAGGGCAAGGCACCTTTCCAGGGATGCTTCATTCCACGTCTTTTAGGAATGCGCATCCCCATGGCAATCACAATAAATAAAATTACAAGGACCACTGCTGCGGCAGTACCAATATAAATAATCCCGGACAGTCCCAGGGCCATGAAAAAACCCGCCGCGATGACGGCCGAAAACAGGATTTTTTTCAGCCGTTTCATACCATCGGCATGCTCATCTTCTACCTCTACTCCTTTTTGGGCAGAAAGATATTTCTGTGTAAAGCGTTCACCGGCTTCAGTCTGGATGCCGACCGAAACAAAGAAACGGACAAAGGCAACCAGCAAACCAATAGAAATGCCATTCAGAAAAACCGGTGTACGAAGCCAGTCAACCTTGAACGAATATTGTTGAAGTATAAAATTAGTAATGGGACTGAATACCAGCATGGTCAGCACACCCGCCACGATGGCATCTTTCAGGGAATGTTTGAAATCAATCCGTGAACGGGTTGCTGATGTGTCGCTATCTGTTCGTGATTCCGGCACTGCCGATGTCAGTGCCGCGCCCTGTCCGGTAGAAGTTGGTATATTATTCATTACACTTTCTCCACTGCAGGTCTGCCCATCAAGCCACTGGGCTTGAATACCAGCACCAGCACCAGCACACTGAAAGAAAACACGTCTTTATAATCACTGCTGACAAATCCGGCAAAAATCGACTCTAGTACGCCCAGCAGCAAACCACCCAACATGGCGCCCGGCAACGAGCCAATCCCTCCCAGAACCGCCGCACTGAAAGCCTTGATCCCCAGGACAAAACCGATGTAAAAATCAAAAGAACCATAATTAAAAGTAACCAGTTCTCCGGCGACTGCCGCCATCATGGAACCAATCACAAAAACAGTGGAAATAATGCGTCCCGTATTGATACCCAGGATAGTGGCCATTTTACGGTCTTGTTCCACTGCGCGACATTGCCTGCCAAGACTGGTTTTCTGAATAACGAAAGTGAGCAAAGACATGGCCGCGATACTAACCGTCACGATGATCATATCCATATAACGGATCCGGAAAAACTCATCAGCCGTACCAATCGTGAAACCACCCGGAATCAACGATGGCACCCCTTGCACATTGGGGCCCTGGCTGATCTGCACATAGTTCTGCAACAGCAATGACACCCCGATTGCCGTAATCAGTGGCGCCAGACGGTTGGTGGTTCTCAGGGGACGATAAACGGTTCTTTCGATATACCAGCCATACAGTCCAGTAATAGACATGGTAATGACCAGCGTGATTAACAGGGACAGTGCCACCGCATCAACACCCAGAAATGTCACAATCGCAAACACGATTGCAGTGATGTACGCACTGACCATATAAATGTCGCCATGCGCAAAGTTGATCATGCCAATAATGCCATAAACCATGGTATAGCCGATGGCAATCAACCCATAGATGGAACCCAGCGAAATGCCATTGACGATCTGCTGGCTTAAAATATGCCATTCCATTTAACACCTACCTTGTCGATGAAGACAAAAAGATCCTCATGCTTTTTGTAAAAGCATACTTTCCATCCGTTTTTTTATTCGGATACCGCGTTACCCATATGGGGTGCGGGTAACGCGGCAAGGTTAAATCACTTTATTGAACAGGAACGTACTGTCCTTCCTTGTTCCAGACATAAATAATAAAGTCATTGGTCTTTGGATCACCCTTTTGATCCCAGCCCTTGCGGCCCAGAACAGTCTCCACTTCATTGTTCTTGATCCAGTCGGCCAGTTTGGTGCCATCCTTCACGCCTTTATTGGCTTCCATGGCGGCAGCAATGGCTTCAACAGCCGCATAGGAATACAGGGTAAAGCCCTCGGCATCGCTGCCTTTTTCTTTCAGTTTAAGCATGACTTCCTGGGCTGCCGGCTCACCGCGTGGATCTTTCAGGAAGCTCATGTAAGTGCCCTCGGCAAATGGCACACCACCGGCAGCGGTGACGAAAGCAGGATCGGCAATACCGTCATCGGAAACGAATGGAATCGTCAGGCCCTGTTGACGCATTTGCTTGACCAGCAGGCCCGCTTCGGCATAAAGCCCGCCAAAGAAAACAGCGCCCACGTCAGAGCCCTTGATCTTGGTGACCAGTGCGTTGTAATCACGCTCGCCCCGGGTCACGCCATCTTCCAGCACCACCTCGACGCCCAGTTTTTTTGCGGCATCACGGGTGGCATTGGCCAAACCGACGCCATAGGTATCCTTGTCATTAATCACCGCAATGCGCTTGGCTTTCAGGTTTTCATGAATGAATTTTGCATCCACCTCACCTTGCTGGTCATCACGACCGCAAACACGAATCAACGTTGTCAGGTCCCGCTCGGTAACCCTGGGGTTAGTAGAGGCAGGGGTCACGTTCAGGATATTGGCTTCATCATAAATTTCAGAAGCGGGTATCGTGCTGGAAGAGCAAAAATGCCCTACCACGGCATCCACTTTTTCCTGGTCAACAAACCGGTTGGCCACTGCGACCGCCTGTTTGGGTTCGCAGGCATCATCCCCCTGAATGATTTTGATTTGTTTGCCATTAACGCCCCCCTTCGCGTTAATGGCAGCGGCGGCGGCTTCGGCCCCCAGCAGCAATTGCTTGCCAAATGCGGCACTACCACCGGTAATGGGTGCGCCCAGGCCTATTTTAATAAATTCTTCTGCCATGGCGGGAGCAGAGAAAGCGGTTGTGAGTGCTGCTGTAATAAAAAGTTTTTTAAATCCTTTATTCATGCTTTTCTCCTGATATTGACCAGCATGGTTCCTTGCAATACAAGAAACATTATGAAAATACAACGCTATACAACGGACAAAATGCTTGCTACGAATGTGAACTACCAGACGTTCTTTTCGATAATGGGCTGACTGTTTAACACCCGCTCCCAGCCCAAACGCTTCAAATTCAAACTCTTGTACTCGCCGAATTCAATCAGTTCGGCAAGCCCACGACCTACTGCAGGTGATTGTTGCATACCGTGACCACTGAAACCATTAGCAAAAACCATATTGTTGATATCAGGGTGATAGCCAAGTATGACATTCTGGTCGAAAGTACAGTAATCGTAATGACCGGCCCAGCTATGCTCACAGCGCAAGGCCTCAAAGGCAGGTACCCGATGCGCCAGGATTGGCCAGAGAAGCTCATCAAACAGCGGGTATTGAACATCAAAATCAAAACACTCGGGATCCTGATCTGCCGGCGGCTGAATGCCACAAATAAACCCGTTTCCTTCAGGGTGAACATAGGCACCGCTTGGATCAATCAACATGGGACAATGCTTGATGGTCTCGGGGCAGGTCACATAGAAAACACTGCGCTTACGCGATTCTATCGGCAATTCAATGCCTGCCTGACGGGCCAGTTTCATGGCCCCGGTACCTGCCGCATTAACAAAAACACCACAGGAAACCGTCTCGCCATTATTCAGGGTCACACCGGTTACCCGTACACCCTCCCGATGCACCTGCACCACTTCATTTTCCATGTAACTGACACCCTGGGAAATGGCCTTGCGACGAAAAGCCCGCATCATGCCATAGGCATCCAGCCAACCCTCGCCCTTCAAGCCCAGTGAGCCACCTGCCAAATCAGACACATTCAGCCATGAGTATTTGTCTTGCAATGCCTGGTTTGACAACAAAACAATTTGCGCCCCCAGGGAGCGTTGCAAGACATTGTTTTCTTTCAGGGTCTCATAGCCCTCGGGGGTGGACAGGAACAGATAACCTGCCTCATGAAAATTCACATCGGGCCGGTCGCTATCCACTTCAAGGGCTTCGCCAATTCCGTAGAGGAACTCACTACCAAACTGCGACATCTGGATATTTTCAATCGTGGAAAATTGATGCCGTATGGAAGCGGCCGACAAGGCAGTTGCACACTTCTGGTAAGACGCATCTTTTTCAATCACCAGAATGGCGCCTTTAAACGATGGCGAGGCGCTTAAAAAATAAGCCAGGGCACTTCCTGTTGCCGCACCACCAGCGATCACCACATCAAAACAGTTCTTCATGCAACTTCTCATTACAAATGGCTGAACAACCCATAAATTCTCATAAGAAAAATTTGACGTCAATCATTATTTACACCTAATTCCTTGAAATCCAAATCAAAATATAATGTTCTCATTAATAATCAATAAGTTATTTTCAAAATAAAAGAAAATTAATTTATGTCTCACAAAGAAAACCAGATTTCGTTGCCATTTTTTTAGGATTTCCCATCATGAAAATTTAGAAAAACGATTAAAATTTAAAAAATTAATAATATGAAAATAAACCTATAATACATTGATTTAAAACGAGATATATAGCAGATAAATACAATAAAATTAGGGGAAAACCCTCCCCGTATATTTTATTTTCTTATAAGAAATTTTTTGACTTTAAGAAAACCAGTTGTTACTCTATTTGCATTGGCCGGTTTCACCCGTCCTGCTATTTTTTCGCTCCCCTGCCCAACAGGGTCATTTAAAACGCGGTTCTTACCCTGATGATTCACAAAGGAAACCAGCCATGAGTTCAGTTCAGGAATTACTCGTCTCTTTAGGTGTCAACCCAGCCTCCTTTCAGGCAGGCAGCCTGAAAGTTTATTCTCCCATTGAAGGTAACCTTATCGCCAATGTCGTAGAGCAATCTTCGGCAGACGTTACGGTTGCCATTGATCGTGCCCATGCCGCCTATGCACAGTGGCGCCAGGTTCCGGCACCACGACGCGGAGAACTGATCCGCCTGCTTGGTGAAGAATTGCGTGCCAACAAAGAAGCACTGGGACAACTGGTCTCCATTGAAGCGGGCAAAATCCTTGCCGAGGGTCAGGGTGAAGTTCAGGAAATGATTGATATCTGCGACTTTGCGGTTGGCCTGTCACGTCAACTGTACGGCCTGACCATTGCTTCGGAACGTCCGGGGCACCGCATGATGGAAACCTGGCACCCGCTGGGTGTCGTGGGTGTGATTACCGCATTTAATTTTCCGGTCGCCGTCTGGTCATGGAATACCGCTCTGGCGCTGGTGTGTGGCAATGCTGTCATCTGGAAGCCCTCGGAAAAAACCCCGCTTACCGCGCTAGCCACCCAGGCCCTGCTAGCGCGTGCCCTGAAAAAATTTGGCGATGCCCCCGAACACCTATCGCAATTGGTGATTGGCCAACGGGAAACTGGCGCAATCCTGGTTAACAGCCCCAAGGTTGCCCTGGTTTCAGCTACCGGCTCTACCCGCATGGGACGCGAAGTGGGCCCCAACGTGGCAGCCCGGTTTGGCCGTTGCATTCTTGAACTGGGTGGCAACAATGCCATTATCGTTAGCGAAACCGCAGACCTGGACATGGCCGTGCGTGGCATTGTGTTCGGTGCCGTCGGTACGGCAGGACAGCGTTGCACCAGCACCCGTCGCCTGATCGTACACACCAGCATCATCAATGCACTTGCCGAGCGCCTGAAAAAAGCCTATCGTACCTTACCCATTGGCAATCCCCTTGAGGCTAATACCCTGGTAGGCCCACTGATTGACAAGGCCGCTTTTGAGGCCATGCAAACCGCACTGGAAAAAGCGCTTGAACAAAAAGGACACGTCACCGGTGGCAAACGGGTCTTGCAGGACAAGTTCCCCGATGCCTATTATGTAGAACCCGCACTGGTCGAAATGCCGGCACAAACCGATATCGTACGCCATGAAACGTTTGCGCCTATCCTTTACATCATGACCTATGACACCCTTGAAGAAGCATTAGCCCTGCAAAACGAAGTCCCTCAGGGCCTGTCTTCTGCCATTTTCACCACCAACCTGCTTGAAGCCGAATATTTCATGTCCGCCTCAGGATCCGACTGCGGTATTGCCAATGTGAATATCGGTACCTCGGGTGCGGAAATTGGCGGTGCCTTTGGTGGTGAGAAAGAGACCGGTGGCGGTCGTGAATCCGGCTCCGATGCATGGAAAGGCTATATGCGCAGGGCGACCAATACCATTAACTACTCACGTGAATTGCCACTGGCACAAGGCGTAAAATTCGGTGACGAGTAATACCACTTGCTGAACACTCCCCATCGGGTGATGGGCTCCCCCATTCAATTGATGAAAAGGCCTGATTATGTTTTCCAGTTCTTCTTTTGCAGCCCCATTCAAAGAAATCAAGGGTTCACCCATCCGGGAGTTGTTCAAATACTTGTCTACACCCGGCATGATTTCCTTTGCCGGTGGCTACCCCGCCCCTGAGCTGTTCGATATACCGGGCTTACAGGCTTCAATCACCGCCCAATCAAACTCCTTGCAGGCAACCATGTCTTACGGTTCCACTGAGGGACTGCCAGCCCTGCGCGAAGTATTGGCCTCAATATCCACACAACGCGGTATTCAGGCTGGTAAAGATGACATTCTGGTTACCAGCGGATCACAACAGGCTTATGAACTGCTGGTGCGGGCCCTGATCACACCGGGTGATACCGCGCTGGTAGAGCGCCCTGCCTACCCGGCCGCGATTCAGGGCCTGAGGCTGGCGGGTGCCAATATTGTAACGATTGGCGTTGAAGAAGACGGTACCAATCTTGAGGAGCTGGCCCAGGCACTGCAACAGCACCAGCCCAAATTTTTTTACTGTGTACCCACTTTTGCCAACCCCAGTGGCATTACCCTGTCACTGGAGAAACGTAAAAAAATGCTGGCACTACTGGCCACCACCAACTGCATGCTCATTGAAGACGATCCATATGGCCAGTTGCGTTTTAATGGCCAGCCCTTGCCCACCCTGACAGAACTGGCCCGCTCAACACCGGCACAAGACCAGGTCATTTACCTGTCCAGCCTGTCCAAAACGGTGGCACCGGGCCTGCGTATTGGCTGGATGATCGCACACCCCGAAATTTTACGCCGCTGCGTACTGGCCAAGCAGGTTGATGATATGTGTTCAGCACCGTTCATGCAGGCGGTAGCCGCCCATTACCTGAGTTCGGGACGCTATGCGCAGCATTTGCCCTATATTATTGACACCTACCGGTTGCGTGCCCAATGCATGCTGAATGCCTTTACCGCCGACTTTAACGGCCAGCTTAAATTGATCCGCCCCCAAGGTGGCATGTTTATCTGGGGCTATTTACCATCCGATATTAATGCAAGCAGGCTCTTGCCCCTGGCCATTGACGAAAAGGTCATGTTCGTGCCTGGCACCGGTTTTTATGCCGACACCCCCAATGAAACTGCATTCCGCCTGTCATTTGCCATGAGCAATGAAGCACAGATCACTGAAGGCGTGTCCCGTTTCAGGAAAGCGCTTGACCGTTATTGAGGCTGTCTTTCACCAAGGCATCCAGCCGGCTGACATCAAAATCCGGATGGATAAGATCGGGTTCAACCATTTTCCGGCTGGCCTTGGCTGACAACTCATTGAAACGCTCAACCTTGCCAATCAACCCTTGCCGGCCAGCCAGTGAACCCACCACGGCATTGTAATGCGTACCCACCGTGTTCAGTGTTCCACCCAAGCGGGACAAATGTTCGGCCACCCGAACCACCTGATTGTAAATATCAGTGGCCCGGTCACCAATTTGGGCGGCCTGCTCATTGCTGCGTGCCATCATCCACAAATAGGAAACCGTTCTTAAAACCGGCATCAGGGTGGTGTGCGACACCAGTACCACCCCTTTTTCATAGCCATACTGAAACAGGTTGGACGGATGCCTGAGCGCCTCTATGTAAGCGGCCTCGACGGGCATGAACATCAGCACAAAACCGGGGCTGTGCATACCTTGCAAATTGCTGTAATTCTTGTCGGACAATTGGTCTATATGGTTCCTGATAGCCTTGGCATGAGCGTCCAGGGAAGATTGCATGACACTCTCATGCGTGGCGTTAACCGCCTGCTGATAGTCGTTCAGGGAAACCTTGCTATCAATAATCATATGCTTGCCATCGGGCAGGTGAAGCACAAAATCGGGCAACTGGCTTTTACCCGCCTCGTTACGGAAATGAGCTTGTGCCTGAAAATGATCACCCTTGACCAAACCCGCCATTTCAAGCGCCCGTTCAAGCTGCATTTCACCCCAATTACCCAGGGTTTTTTTATCCCCTTTCAGGGCACGGGCCAGTGCATCGGCATCCTGGGTCATTTTCATGCCCACATCAGACATCTGCCTGATTTGCGACTGCAACAGCGATTGCCCCTGCACCGACTGGTCATGCACCTCGTTAATCCGGCTTTGGAAACGATCTATCTGCTCACGAAACGGCTTTAGCAGGCTTTCCATGGAAACCTGGCTATTGCGCGAAAAAGCCTGTTCCTTTTCCGTGAATATACGGTCGGCCAGGTTCTGGAACTCAATCGCCAATTGTGCCTTGGACTGGGCAAACTGCTGGCGTAACTCATCCAGGCTTTGCTGCTTGTGCTGCATTTCCGACTGCTGGGTGACCAGTTTTTTTTCCAGCTCGGCCAATGTGACCTGTAAGGTCTGCTGTTGTGATTCCCGTGTTTGCAACTGCTGGCGCAAATCACCGGCCAATGCCAGCAAATGGTTTTTTTCCGCCAGGGCAGCGGCCAGCTCATTGCCCATGGCATCTTTGCGGCCATCCAGAATACGGTAATCATCCTGTAATTCATCATACTGCTGCGCCTGCAATTCCAGCGATGCCGTGCGGTCACCCAGCGCCTGTTCAAGCACGGCAATACGGGCACGGCTGCCAGCCTGCCGGGAATACATGAAAAGAGCACACAGCAAAATGCCAAAAACACCACCTGCCAGCGCGGCAAGCCATATCTGGGAAGAAGGACCCAGGATCTGGATAAATTCGTTCATGCTTTAAGATTCTGTCGGCAAAACACAATCTTATACCAAATGTCCGCTTAATAAGACAAAAGACCCAGCCCTGCCAGGTTGGGACAGGGCCGGGTCTTTTAACTTTCACCCATTACAGCTGTTTTTTCATCATCTGGTCGGCAATATATTCCGCTTGCCGGATAGCCAGCGACACAATCGTCAAGGTCGGGTTTTCAGCTCCTCCACTTGTAAACTGGCTGCCATCGGAAATGAACAGATTGGCGATATCATGCGTTTGGCCATACTTGTTGCACACGCCGTCTTCGGCCTTTTCACTCATGCGACAGGTACCCAGGTTATGGGTTGATGGATAAGGCGGTGTACGAAACGCTTTTTTCGCACCCACTGCTTCATAAAGCGCAATACTTTGCTTGTAAGCATGATCCCTCATGGCTTCATCGTTAGGATGATCATCAAAATGCACATTGGGAATAGGCAGGCCATTGGCATCTTTTTCATCGGTGTTCAGGGTAATGCGATTGCTGGTACGTGGCATGTCCTCGCCAACAATCCACAAGCCGGCCGTGTAGTCATAGGCATCCATATACGAGGCAAAATCGGTGCCCCAACTACCCGGATCAAAGAAGGCGGCATAAAAAGGCAAGCCCAGTGCCAGGGTTTCCAGTTCATACCCTCCCACAAACCCCCTTTTTTCATCATGTCCAGCTTCATCCTGCACAATACCCGCCATGGTGGTACCCCGGTACATATGCACCGGCTCATCAAAAACCGCATACACTGACCCGGTTGTATGACGCATATAATTGCGCCCCACCTGACCGGAACTGTTAGCCAGACCATCCTTGAATTTGGAAGAAGCCGACATCAGCAACAGACGCGGCGTTTCAATAGAGTTACCCGCCACGCAAACAACCCGGGCTGCCTGACGCTGCTCTTTGCCATCCTTGTCAACATAAACGATCCCAGTCACCTTGCCTGTATCGTCATGCTCAATCTGTGCCACATGACATTGATCACGCAACTCCAGGTTCCCGGTTTTTTCAGCAGCCGGTATTTCGGTGTAAAGTGTGGACCACTTAGCCCCCGTCTTGCAGCCCTGAAAACAGAAACCCTGCTGGATACAGATACCCCTGCCATCACGAACCTGGCTATTAATGGCCATATGCCCCGTACTCACTTTCTTATAGCCTATTTTGGTGGCACCGTTATACATGATCTTGAAATTGTTATTGCCCGGCAACCCTGGAATATCATGTGTTCTGGTTACCCCCAGTTTATCTTCCGCCCTGGTGTAATACGGCTCCA
The DNA here is from genome assembly GCA_964588255.1 of uncultured Advenella sp. Taxonomy (GTDB): domain Bacteria; phylum Pseudomonadota; class Gammaproteobacteria; order Burkholderiales; family Burkholderiaceae_B; genus Advenella. The sequence goes on from CAZPNE010000011.1 coordinate 17,811, forward strand.
GCTCTTGCAGGGTTATCGGCCAATCCAGCAAATTGGCATCCTTGAGATCACCATAGTGGGTCCGGGGCTTGAATTCATGCGCCTGTAAGCGCAACGAGGCGCCTGCCCAGTGAGTGGTAGTACCACCAACCGTTTTACAGATCCACGTTGGCAGGTTCGGAAAATCCCGTACCAGGCGAAAACTGCCTGATGTGGTCCGGTTGTCCAGCCAGGCCAATTGCTGAAATGATTTCCACTCGTCCTGGATAAAAGTCTCTGTACTCTGCCTGGCGCCCGCCTCAAACAGCACCACCTTAATGCCTTTCTGGCATAACTCGTTAGCCAGCGTGCCACCACCAGCACCCGAGCCAATGATGACCACTACGCTGTCATCTTTCTGATTGAATGTCGTCATGTCCTGTCTCCGCTACTTTCTATGTATTCGTCATTCGTGAAGCGCATCGCATCGGTATTACCCTGGTTGATCTTGTCCCGCCAGCAGATGCATGCTTGTATTCATTTCATCCTTGCTCAGGATGGAACGGGCGGACTGGCATCCGCCGGCGGATCAGGCAGCCATTTCAGGTCATCAAACCCGTTGGCCAGATATCCTCCCCGGGAAAACACTTCGCCTTCATAACCAAAATGCTTGTAAGCCATATCGTTATCGTATAAAGACGTGATGCACTGGCCCCGTACCTTACGAAAAAACGGATCACCCTCACTTTCCAGCGCCTTAAGCACATCCGTCTGCTTTTCAAGTGGTAGTTTGGTGAAGTCGCCACCTGCTGCCGCATTCAGCTTTTCAACACCGACCTTAACCAGCTCCGCACCTACGGCATCCTGTGCCGACGCATCAATATCCTTGACCAGCAGGGCATATACCGCATCAGGCAAACCCTTGTGCGGATACAGGGCCTTGCCCATGGCAAGGATACTATCGGCCTGCAACTGGTTAAGCTGTTTCAGCTCAAGCGCCCAGACTCTTGATGGTGCCAGCGTTGCCAAAATAGACCCCGAGGCCAGCATACCGGTCAGGATTGCCGAGCCTTTCAGGAAGCTGCGCCGGGTCAGTGCACCAGCCTGCCTGTGAACTGTCATTTTTGTTTCCATGGTCTTTCCTTTGTGAATGCTTTGTTCCTGACTGAACTTATCTGTTTTTATTATTAATTTATTATCAACCCATCTAAAGCAAGCGGGTAACATCCACGTACTACATCATTCAAGGTTTACCCTTAATGACCTAAGCGGCTTTACTTTTAAACGTAAGGGTACTTATCGGGCAATTACCGCTTTTTGACGGACTGGCCTGGCGGGTAATACCGCTGTGTTGCCTGCCATGAGCTTCATTTCATTCAGGAACAGCCCTGCCTTGCCGGCTATATGCCGCACCGCCTGGTAACGCATACAGGTCACACGCAGGAAAGAAGTGAAATTGGTTGCCTCTCCACGATAAGCGTAGACTTCATCGTATAACTGGGCAATCAGCTGATTGGTGGTAACGCCATCATTCTCGGCCAGCTCAGCCAACGTTTCCCAAAACATGTTTTCAAGCCGGATGCTGGTGACCACTCTGGCAATCCGCACAGAGCGGCTGCGACTTTCATACATGATCGGGTCAGTCTGTGAATATATGCTGCACATAGTTGTCTCCGTGATGAATAAAAGCTGCCTTGTTATTACTTTTTTTTGCAGGATCAACCATCCAGCGGCAAGCTTCTGGCCGGTAGCAACCGGCCTTTTCATTATATCCAGACCCAGGGCTTATTGGTAATGTCCCAGTTTTTTTAGCACTTCAATTTTGTAACCATCTGGGTCCTGAACGAAAAAGAACTGGGCCAGCACCGTATCACCATCCCTGAAGGTTTTAATCTCAAGAGGATTCAATCCCGCTGCGGTAAAACGGGCATGCTCCGCTTCAAGATCGTCCACACAAATAGCGACATGACCATAGCCGTCACCATGGGTGTAGGGTTCTTCACGGTCCTTGTTATAAGTCAGTTCGATTTCCATATCATTTTCCGTACCTCGCAAGTAGCACAGGGTAAATGTGGGGAAATCCAGTTCATGGGAAGGCACCAGACCAAAAGCGGTCTTATAAAATGCCTTGGATGCTTCCAGATCCTTGCAACGGATCATGACGTGAATAATTTTGGCCATCTTCATAAACCTCTTAACATAATCAGACGGGTCAATTATGGCGTTTAATTGTCAAGATCCGGTAATAACCGGGTACTACACAAAAAAATGGCCGGCATATTAGTCAATATGCCGGCCATTTTCCCAATCATTTCAATTAAAAAGCAGGAACAATTGAACCTTTATATTTTTCAGCAATAAAAGCTTTCACGTCTTCACTTTGCAGCGCTTTGATCAGCTTGGCAATATCTTCCGATTTTTCTTTTTCAACAATCGTGGCAACCAGGTTGGCATAGGGTGATTCCGCATCCTCAATGAACAGGGCATCCTGTGTCGGATTCAGGCCGGCTTCCAGCGCATAGTTGGTATTGATCAGGGCAATGTCCACGTCTTCCAGCACACGGGGTAAGGTGGCGGCTTCCAGTTCCTTGAACTTCAGGTTTTTGGGGTTCTCTACAATATCACGTGATGTGGCCAATAAATTGCTGGGGTCTTTCAGTTTGATCAAATCCTGCTGCTGTAGCAAAAGCAAGGCACGTGCACCATTGGAAGGGTCGTTGGGAATCGCAACCAGGGCTCCGTCTTTAAGTTCGCTGGTGGCCTTGATTTTTTTAGAATAGGCACCGAAAGGCTCTACGTGGACCAGGCCCACCGACACCAGGTTGGTCCCTTTCTCTTTATTGAAAGTATCCAGGTAGGGTTTATGCTGGAAAAAGTTGGCATCCAGCTGTTTGTCGGCAACCTGCTGGTTAGGCTGCACGTAATCGGTAAATACCTTGATTTCAAGATCAATGCCTTCCTTGGCCAAGGCCGGTTTGATATGTTCCAGAATCTCGGCATGCGGAACCGGGGTTGCCGCAATGCTTAGTTTTTCATTGGCAGCCGCATTAAGCCCCACCACACTTGATGCCAATACCAGACCTGCCAGGATTTTTTTAAGTTGCATAAGATGCTCCAATACTATTTTCTGTTAAATTTAACTACCAATCGATCGCCCAGCATCTGAACCAGCTGAACCATCACTATCAAAACAATCACCGTTACAATCATGACCTCGGACTGATAACGTTGATACCCAAAACGGATGGCAACATCACCCAACCCACCACCACCGATCACCCCCGACATGGCGGAATAACTGATCAGCATAATGGCAGTCACCACCACTGCACTGATAATCCCGGTCGTGGCTTCAGGCAATAAAGCCCACATCACGGTTTGCCTGGAATTGGCACCCATGGCATTACAGGCTTCATTAATACCCGGATCAATTTCACGCAAGACATTTTCCACCAAACGTGCAAAAAATGGGGCGGCCCCTACCACCAGCGGCGGTATCGCACCACCAACCCCAAGGGCACTGCCCATAATAAAACGGGTGAACGGAATTAATACAATTAGCAAAATCAGGAACGGCACTGATCGCAAGACATTAACAATTAATGACAAAAACTGATAAACAAACCTGTTTTCAAGTAACTGACGTTCACTGGACAAATATAAATAAACACCCAACGGTAAACCAATCAGCACCGTCCAGAATAATGACCAACCCGTCATTAAAAGCGTATCAATGGTTGCTTCACCAATAAGGCCCCAATCAACTTTATCCCAATTCATGGCCTTAACACCTCATATTCAACTTGCTGTGATTTAAAAAATGCCGCCAACGGTTCATACTGCGATTCTGCGCTATTGACCGCCAATACCAGCTGACCATAAGGCGTCTCTTTGATTTTGCCCACGGCACCCTGCAAAATACTCAGGTTCACATTCAAATCACGGCTGGCCTGACTTAACAAAGGTTGTGCCGTTGCCTGTCCTCGATAAGTCAAGCGCACAATACGACCACTAACCCCTTCGATTAATTCACGCCAGCTATTGGCATCAACACCGCTTTCTGACAGCAAGGCATTCGTGGTTTCATGTTGTGGATGCAGGAACACATCCAGCACTTTGCCCATTTCCGCAATTTTTCCGCCATCAATAATGGCCACCTGGTCGCAAATGGAGCGGATGACATCCATACCATGGGTAATGAGGACTATCGTAATACCCAGGCGTTTGTTGATATCGGCCAGCAAACCAAGGATGGATTGCGTTGTTTCGGGATCCAGGGCACTGGTGGCTTCATCGCACAACAACAGTTCTGGCTTGTTGGCCAAGGCCCTGGCAATGCCCACCCTTTGCTGTTGACCGCCCGATAATTGACGGGGATATTTGTGTATATGGTCTGTCAGACCCACCAGATTCAGCAATTCAATGGCCCGTTCATGACGTTCTTTTTTTGGCAAGCCAGCGAGCCGCAGGGGAAAGCAGACATTATCCAATACCGTTCGGGATGTCAGAAGATTAAAGTGTTGGAACACCATGCCAATTTTCTGGCGGACCTTTCTGAGCTCCGTATCGGTGATGGACGTAATGTCTCGCTCATTAATGAACACCTTGCCCTGCGTTGGTTTTTCAAGCAGGTTCAACATTCGGATAAGCGTGCTTTTACCAGCCCCGGAGCGGCCGATAATGCCAAAAATCTTGCCCTTTTCAATTTGAAGGTCTATACCTGACAAAGCATGAAGAGTTCTATCTTTTGTTTTGTAGGTTTTATGAATATTCTCTAAGCGGATCAACGCATTTCTCAATAATGTACGTTCTTGTGAGGGCTATTTTATATGACCATTCCATATTTGTTTTCATTTGCTTATTTTTTATGGTTATAAAAACACCCATTCAACGCGATAAATTAATCACAGGCATTACTCGCCACCGGATCCGATAATATAACGGTTTTCAAGCATCATGTTAATCATTTCGCCGTCAACGACAAGTGTATTTCAAGCACGGTAAGCTGAAAAAAAGACAAAAAAATACCGCGCCACAGGCACGGTATTTTTTGATATCTTACTGATGGTGGGTGCTACAGGGGTCGAACCTGTGACCTACGCCTTGTAAGGGCGCCGCTCTACCAACTGAGCTAAGCACCCATCTAGTAAACTTTGTTCGCTAGGAAAGCGAGTATTTTATTGCAATGCGATTTCTACGTCAACACCTGCAGGCAAGTCTAGTCGCATTAATGCATCAACTGTTTTGTCTGTTGGATCTACAATATCCATCAAGCGTTGATGAGTGCGAATCTCGAACTGGTCACGGGAAGTTTTGTTCACGTGTGGAGAACGCAGTACGTCATAACGTTTGATACGTGTTGGCAGTGGAACTGGACCACGTACAACCGCGCCTGTGCGCTTGGCTGTATCAACAATTTCAGCTGCAGATTGATCGATCAGTTTGTAGTCGAAAGCTTTCAAACGGATACGGATTTTTTGGTTTTTCATTGTATTTCCCAAAGAACAATATAAAGAACAAATTGCCTTGCCCACAGGACAAGGCAATTGAGCATTGTAGCATTAATTACTTAACACCACACGCAGATAATGCATTACGCAGCGATTTTAGCAACAACGCCGGCGCCAACGGTACGGCCGCCTTCACGA
>CAZPNE010000012.1:0-20746 GCA_964588255.1 uncultured Advenella sp.
AATGTTTATAAGGCTTTGCAGGCGATTTGCTTGGTTACAATTTCCCCTGTTATCGTTTAATTTAGTGATGCCTATGCTGAAATTGTGTTTCCGTTGCCTGCCTTGTTTGGTCTTTCCATATTCTCTTAACCCGGCCTATTGCTTTTAGCTCATAAAGCCGGTTCATTGAAATGGTTTCCCTGTATTGAATAACCGGGTTGTCGCACGATAGAACCGCCTGCCCAGTGCCTGTAAGCCCGGTAAATGAAACCCGCCTTAATGCAGGCACACCACATAACCAAAGAATATATACGCCCTCACATTCAACACGGTTAACGCTCATATCAACTTCGATAACATCACCAGGGCTAATAATCGGGTGCATGATATCGGTTTTCACTTCCATGTATTGCATACCACTTGGGACGGGCTGGCAGGGTATCAGGGTATTGTTTTTTGCATTATCGTTATTCATGGCTACCCCCTTGTACTTTAATGTCCGCTTTAAGGGTGTCTGAAGCATAAAGCAGATCATCTGAAAATTCATCAATGCGGCTAATCATGTGATTACATAAGAACAGGTGATTGATATATCCGCTGACATCGTCACCGCCATGTTTTTCAGAAAGTGCAATAGCGGCTATATGGCTTTGCAGTGTAAAAATAAAGCTGGTAGTGTCATCAATCGTTTTTAATGCCAGTTTCAAATGTTCGGCATCAGCAGGCTGGGTGGATTGTGCCAGGGGGCTGGATTGGGTGATCTTATTCATTACTTCCCCCTGTGTCTTTATTGCCTTTCTGGTCTAAATAGGCCATGTATTCGCTTTCATTAAAGGCCAGGCCATAATTAGCATGGGTAAGCAGGCTGCCGTTATCAAAGCTTTCCAGCTTGCCGGACAGGTTCTTTGCCGCTCCAATTAACCAGCGTTCCAGCTCCCAAAAGAAACCAATTATCTGGCCATGTAAAGCAATATCCGCCTCATTGTCGCAATCTGCTAAATTGAGCATATCAAGCACGATAGATGGAAGATATCGGCCTGTATAGCCGCCCCCTGTCTCCTTAAGGTGCTTCAGGTAAATAAAAGCCAATGCCCGGCCTGTTTCACTGCCGCCAATATAGCCCCCCGTTTGTGGGACTGACCAAAAACAAAGCCCCGGTTTGTCTGCATTGGGGGCGACAAAGGGAAGTTTGGCAATAGGGAAAGCCTTATATTTTTTAAACTCAAGGGTTTTGTTTACAGGCTGATTGGCAAAGTTGATTAAATCATCTGCCAGGTGTGAAAACTCATGGCTTAGAGTAGGTTTTGTCATGATTATTTACTCCCTTTTTGTGCGGCCTGCATAGACTTGATTTCATTAAATTTTTCTTCCAGCCTTTCAATGCTTCCTATGGCAAAATTCCGCAGCATTTCAATCTCATCTTCCATCGTTAGTTTGTACTGTGCTTTCGGTGCGGCCTCTTTCATCAAAACACATGCCTGCATTTCGGCTAAATACTTTGCATGGCGAACCCGGCCAAAGTTAATGCAGCCTTTTGAATTTGCACGGGCTGTTTTCGGGTTTACAACCGCTGGACGGTTAAAGAAAGGGTGGTGCAGGACTTTTGCTGTTTTACGTGGTAAGGCGGTTTGTCCTGACTGGATAGGCGATACAGTGGGCTTAATCATGGCAAGCACCCCCTGCAATCATCTTGGCCAGGCCGTTATTAAAGCTATCGTTCCAGGCATTTCTACGGCCTGCCAGCTCCTGCCAGTCATCACACTGTAAGCCGGTCAGGTGCCGTTTAAGGAAACAATCACGCCATGCGGTTAATGTCATGGTCTGGTCATGGGGAATGAACCACAAGCGGGCAGCGTGTTCAGCTTCCGCACGGGTTAAAGGGAATTGGGTTTGCTCTGGACGAGCGGGGACGAGATTGGCCATTGCAGGGCTCCTTTGCGGTTTGGGTTAACCCGCTCCCCACTTCCAAATGGGGTGGGCGGGCAAATAGCAGGGTTGGAAGACCGAGGCAAAGGGTCCCGGCAGGCCGAAGCCTCCCCGCCACCGCCCGCCCATAGAAGGTGCGCAATAGCGTGCGGACACAAAAAAACCGCTTTTGAAGCGGATTGTCCGCCTTTGCTGTTCGGGCTTCCAAACCCGTTGCCTGATTGTTTACAGGCTGAGGCAAGAATATCAAAAAATAATTCAATAAACAAGCATTAATAGAGTAGGGGACGCAAAACCCGTAGCTATTTGGGCAAAAGAATCCCTCACAGCGGGTTATATCATAGGGTATTAGCCACGATAAGACAGGGCGGGCAATTCTATTGGCCATTGCTCCAGGCATCATTGGGGCGGCTTTAGCAGTCAGCCAGGTACGCCCCACTGGGGCAAGGTGCCGTAACCCATGCTTAACCCCGGCAAACTGAAGCCCGCAATGTTGCACTGGTGTCCGTTGGTAGTGGTTATGGTACTGTTGCTGGTCGGTTACTGGTGACTGGCCTGCATCGGTAAGCCAGCCAGGCAAGATACAGGCGGCTAGTAGCAGCAGTGGTATTGCTGGCCATGTTGCATAGGTCATCAGCTCCTATACCGGCAATATTGCGTTATCCACCAATGGAGGACGGACAGGCCGCCAAAACCCCGTACCCCTTTGGGTAAAGGAACCACATCCAGCCGGATTATTTCATAAGGTATTAACCTCGATAAGAAAGGGGTGGAATGGCTGGTAATGAGCAAAGGGAAGATGAAGCCCAGGCAAGAAATAAGGGAAATATGAGGATATATATAACTATAAATAATATATATCTATATTTATTATTCTATTTATATATATTATTATCGCCTGTCCCCACTTTGTCCCCACTTTGTCCCCACTTTTTATAGGCCATAGTGGGGACACGGACAGCCTTTATCCATGCGGCTTTTAAGCGGTTTGATGGGCTTGTCCCCACTGTCCCCACTTTTTTTTCAGTGTTTAGGGATTTTTGTTTATTCCGGGGGGCGGCACCGGCATCAAAAAAAGCGGGTAGCCAGTCCAATATAGACCCGCCCCCGCTTTATTGTTTGCCCTTGGATAGGCCGGGCAAGCCTTGGATTTACACCACCTTTAACAGCGGTCTGTTATTGGCTCTAAGGCCATCCAGGTAATCCGCCCATTCCTGCATTGCGTCCCTTCTTTTTTTTGTGAAAAATGTCCGGTCATATGCGCCCCTGTTGCTGTCTGACTTCTTGGCATGGGCTAACTGTGCTTCCAGAACATCAGGTTCGGCCTCTATTTCCTCTCGGGCTATCGTTCTCATTAATGCCCTGAAACCATGCGTGCAATGCATCCCTGCAAAGCCCATTGAGCGTAGTGCCTTACTTAGGCTGTCCCTGCTTATGTGCGGCTCCCTTGATCGGCTGTGCTGTTTTGGGAATACGTATTCACTGTCACCCGATATCAGGCGCATGGCCTTAAGCATTTCAACGGCCTGATCTGGCAATGACACAATATGATCTACCCCCATTTTCATACGTCGTTTAGCCTGCCCGTTACTATGCGTCATTGATTCATCATAGCCACGTACCAACCATACCCCCTGTTCAAGGTCAATTTCAGACCATTGGGCGCTTGCTACCACATACGGCCTGTGAGCCGTCCATAGGCAAAGTTTCAAGGCGTTTTTAACATATACCCCGTCATAGTTGTCTATGGCATCCAGTAGGGCTATCAGGTCTTTCGGGTTGGTGATGGCCGGGTAATGGCCGCCTTTGGGGATCCGCTTTGTCAGGTTGTTTAGGTTAAGCTCTGTATATTCTTCCCTGACCTTTTGTTGTATGGCGTAGTCAATTATTTGCCGGATATAGTTAACGGCCTTGCTGGCTTGGGCGGGGGCGCTGGAAGCCAGGCTTAACAATGTGCCCTCAATCGTAAACCGCCCCAGGGTGGCTATATCCTCATTGCCGAAGCCCACCTGTAAATAATTGCGGACTATTTGCCGGGCTTGGCTGTAGGTTTGATCTGCCGATTTAATGCGGTATTCCTCTAACCATAATTCAGAAATAACGGTGAAGCTTCTTTTTTTGGCTTCTTCCCGTAACCGCTCCTGTTCCAATGTTTCTTTGTCCTTGCCCAGCTTGCTGATCTTCTTTTCTTCCCGATAAGAAACAATGGCATCTTTTGATTTTGCCGCCTGAAGCTGGACCGCCTCATTTTTTTGGCGGGCATCAGCCAGGGACATAATGGGGTATTGGCCAATTACAACCATGCCCCGTTTTCCCTCATTGTCTTTGTATCGTGATAGCCAGGACTTTAAGCCGGACGGCATTACCCGAAGATGCAAGCCTGCCCCGTCTGGTTTGGTGTATGGGCTTTTTTTGGGCTTCAGGTTCTCAATGGTTAAAACGGTTAATGCTGGTGGTATCTTTGGCATGATTTTGACCCCCCCCTACCTAAAAATTTACTCTGCAAAAAAATTCATTATGCGGACGGTTTCCGCTCAATGGCCTTTAAAGGTCAAGACCCCCCCTTACCATTTTTCCCGATTTTTTACACGGAGAGTATGGGGCGGTCAGATGTCGGAGGCAGTGTTAACTTTTGGCACCCGCCCCTAAACAAGGGTTTTACTGATTCGTTAATAATATGTTCATGGATTGGCCTTTAGTTAACAAACAAACTTAACAAGTTTTGTTAAAAGGGGATATTTTCTGTACGTGAGAATACGGGTGGTTTCCCATGTTGCTTGATCTCTATCTTTTACCGCCCCCCAGGGTGGTTACTGTTAAACCTTAACCGCCTCATATGCCTGAGCAAGATATTTCTTTATAGTCTCTTTGCTCATCTTTATATTTATTTTATTCGTGGGGCTGGCCGTTCGGTTAAAGTCATCCTCTGCATTGGCTAATGCGGCCTCAAGCTGTGCCATACCCTTATTGGTGCCGCTTGCTGGGTTATAGTCGCGCTGGTCTATAGCCAAACCTAATGCCAGCTTCTGAAGCTGTTTAACCTGTGCCCTAAGCTCCCTTAATTCTTTTTGTGTTGTTTCTTCTTCTGATAGTGTTGGTTCTGCATCAGGATATAAAAACTGTGGCCTTTCATTGGGGAAACAGTGCAATAAGAAAGCCTTAATGCTTTCTTTCGTATAGTCAACATAATAACTGCACACCCTAAACACATCATGCGGGCATTCAATCAATATGCCCGGATTTGCATCAGCCAGCGCATTCAACTCCCTTTCCCTTATCTTGATAGTTGCCTCAAGCCTTTCAAGGAGTAATGGCCTATTGCCCGTTGGATAGCTGCTTATTCGGTTTTTAAACCTTGTCCAGTCCAGCCCCATCATTAAACAAGCCACTTCTTCCAAATGAAAATCACCTGATTGATGAATAGGGTGCCAGTCCAGCACCTCAAATTCTGCAAAGTCATTGGTAACAGCCCGAGCCATACACGCCCCCATAGGTAATAAAAATGGTTTTCTAAAGGAATGTTACCCAAAATGGCTGGTATTAAGGCCGGGATATTTGGGTAATAATTGAATGTTACCCAAAACATTACCCATATGGGTAATATTTCTTGATATTAACTGATATTGTATGACTCAACCGCATTTGGTTATTATTGATTTTGGCCTGTGTTTATGCGGGTTTTAAGACGTTATGATATGGCCTGATATTAAAAACTGGTGCCTCCGACAGGAATCGAACCTGTATCAAGAGCTTCGGAAACTCTTATTCTATCCATTGAACTACGGAGACTGACATAACCAATGATTGTACCTTATTAATATTAATGACCGCTACTATTTAAAAAAATTTCTGTTTAAAAAATAAACCATACCGTAAGACATACAGGTATTCTGTCGAAAAAGTCACTTAAAAACGGCACTTTAAGGGGAAATACCACTGGAATTCATACAAAATTCAGTTAGTGTCGCTATAATTCATCACTATAATCTAATCACCCGTGTATTTTTAGTAAGTATAATGTCATTAACAATACTAAATTACCGGTTTTAACAACCCACTCATATTTGCGCAAACAAAAAACCGTAGGATTTTATCCATGAGCGAACAAAACGTACACAACGAAGAACATCAAAGCCCTATCAAATCGCCCAAGCAGCTTATTACTGTTGTGGGTTTGTCATTCTTGGTGCCTGTCATCGTCATTATCCTGCTGGTGGGGCTGGTAGACACAACACCAAGAACAGGTTATGGCTCTGATGCCATGTCCCATGAGGCCATTGCCGCCCGCATCGCTCCGGTCGCTTTGTATAACGTCACCATTGTAGAAGAAGTCGAAGAAACCGGTCCCAAGCAATTGCTTACCGGTGAAGCCCTGTACAACAAACTTTGCATGGCCTGTCATGACGCCGGTGTGGCCGGCGCCCCCAAAATGGGTGACAGCGCGGCCTGGGCACCACGCATCGCACAAGGTGAAGATACCCTCTTCAAGCACTCACTGGAAGGATTCAACGCCATGCCTGCCAAAGGTGGCGATACTTCCCTGGATGATATCGAAGTAAAACGTGCGGTTGTATACATGGCAAACAAATCAGGCGGCTCCTTGACTGAGCCCGAAGCACCCGCAGCACAGTAACTAACTGCTCTGGCAGCTTTTACTGCACAAAAGCCTTCGGTGTGTAGCCGAAGGCTTTTTATTGCCTGCCCTAAACAGCATCACGCAGGGCAAAAGCATCCACAATCCATAAACATGATCGCAAGGTGCCAACACGGATTGCAAGTACCGCTTAGTCCTGTGTGCTGCCGGTTTTTTTCTGCAGCATTTCCTTTAATTTAACCAGCCGTTCCTTGGGGCTCATGCCTTGGTAAGGGTCTTGCACCAACTGCCGGCCACTTTCCAACCCCATTTCATTAATAAAACGAGAAGGCTCACGAATCAGGTCTTCACGTGCCCGACGACGTTTTTTACACCAGGTCAGGGTCAAGTGAAACTGTGCCCGTGTAATGCCCACATACATAAGCCGGCGCTCTTCCTGGATACGCACATCCAGTGCCTCAGCGTCTTTATTGGCATCGCCATACTCATCATCCTTGCCCATATGGGGCAATAGGCCCTCTTCCACGCCCACCATATGCACATAGGGATACTCCAGCCCCTTCGAGGCATGGATGGTGGTCAACTTGACGGCATCCGGCTCTTCATCTTCTTCACTGCGTTCCAGCATGGTAATCAGGGCAATATGCTGCACCAGCTGCATCAGGTTAAGGCCATCTTCCTGCGCCTTTCGCTTGAGCCAGTCCACCAGTTCCAGTACGTTCAGCCAACGATTTTCTGCCGCCCGCTCTTCCTGGGTTTCATACAGATAATGCTCATAATTCATGTACTTCAGAATATCATCAAGCAACACATCGGCCGAAGCCGGTTGCACGGCTTGGGCAGGATCGGCCTTGCTTTTACTGGCGCGCCGCTGGATGTTCTGGATGAATTTGGCAAACACCCGCATGGGTTCCAGCTGCCGGCTGGCAATTTTATCGTCCAGCCCTTCATCAAAAACCGCGTCAAAAAGTGAACATTTCTTTTCAACCGCATGCTCACCCAATGCCGTCAGGGTGGCCTGCCCCACCCCCCTTCTGGGCGTGGTAACCGCCCGAATAAAGGCAGGATCATCTTCCTCATTGGCAATCAGCCTTAAATAAGACAATACGTCCCGTACTTCCGCCTTGTCAAAAAAGCTTTGTCCACCAGAAATAGTATAAGGAATACGCAATTGCCTGAACGTCTGCTCGATAATACGTGCCTGGTGATTCCCGCGGTAAAGAACCGCATAATCCTTCCACTGGGCATTGCGCTCAAAGCGGGAGGCCGAGATGCGCATACCAACCGACTCGGCTTCGGCCTCTTCGTTATCCATTGAAATAACCTGGATGGGCTCCCCCCTGCCCAGGTTTGACCAGAGTTTCTTGCCAAACAGGTTGGGATTTTTGGAAATGACCTGGTTGGCGGCATTAAGCACGGTTTCCACCGAGCGATAATTCTGTTCAAGCTTGATCAGTTTCAGGTTTTTATAATCTTTGGTCAGCTTGGCCAGGTTTTCTATGGTGGCGCCACGCCAGGCATAAATAGCCTGGTCGTCATCACCCACAGCGGTAAACATATTCCGGAAACCGGTCAATTGCTTCACCCATTCATACTGGCAAACATTGGTATCCTGGTATTCATCCACCAGCAAGTATTTCACCCTCTTTTGCCAACGCTCGCGCACCTCGGCATTCTTCATCATCAATTGGGCCGGCAAGCGCACCAGATCATCAAAATCCACCGACTGGTATGCCTTGAGGGTGGCATCATAACTGCGATACACCAGCGCAGCGTCCACCTCATCAGGGGTTTGCGCAACTCTTTCGGCCATATCCGGGGTAACCAGGTCATTTTTCCAGAGCGAAATCTTTTGCTGCACCATACGAATACGCCCCTTATCGGTCGTCGCCAGCATTTCCTGCACAATACCATAAGTATCATTGGCATCCAGAATGGAAAACTGCGGTTTCAGGCCAGCGTGCGCGGCCTCTTCCCGCAAGAACCGGACACCCAGCGAATGAAAGGTACTGATAATCAACCCTTTCATGAGTTTTCGGTCAATCAGCGTTTTAATCCGCTCGGCCATTTCCCGGGCGGCCTTGTTGGTAAACGTCAGTGCCACAACCCCTTTGGCATCGTAGCCGCAGGTATTGATCAGGTAGGCGATTTTCTGGGTAATCACACTTGTTTTGCCACTTCCCGCACCAGCCAATACCAGACAGGGTCCATCCAGGTACAGGACTGCTTCGCGCTGGGAGGCGTTCAGGCCATCAAGATTTTTTGTACTCATATTTCAAGAGGATCCACTTCGGTAAAGTAACGAATGCGATGACGCTTGCCAATTTCCTGAACCAGTGGCAGCCAGTGGTCAAGAAATGCTTGTAAAACAGGTCGCGATGCCGATTCCACCAGCAGCTGGGCCCGTTCTACATGCGCCACCCGGACAATCCGCAAAGGGACAGGGTCATACATATTAATAGCCGCCTGAAAACCGGCCAGGTGCGGCGCTATTTTCAACTGCCGCTTGGCTTCTTGCAAAAACTGCATGGCTTCATTCACGGTTTTGGCCTGGGCCGTCATTAACACCTGGTGGGAAAAAGGAGGCAAGCTGGTAATTTTACGCTCTTCAAGGCTGGCATCGGCAAAAGCATCATAGTCGTGCCGTATCAGGGCCTGGTAAACCGCCTGCTCGGAATAGGCGGTTTGAATCAGCACCTCGCCGCCCGCCACATGCCTGCCCGCCCTGCCCGATACCTGGACAAGCTGGGCGAATAATTTTTCAGGGGCCCGGAAATCGGAAGAAAACAGCATAGCATCGGCATTGAGCACACACACCAGCCCCAGCTTGCGAAAATCATGCCCCTTGGCCACCATCTGCGTGCCAACCAGTATATCAATTTCGCCGGAATGCACACGGTCAAACAACTGGCGTGCACTACCCTTCAGGCGAGTGCTGTCTGCATCAATCCGTTCTACACAGGCTTCAGGAAAAGCTTCCTGCAGGAATTCTTCAACCCGCTGGGTTCCCCTGCCAAGCATTTCCAGATCCTGGTTGCCGCAATCGGGACATTTAACCGGCACCCTGCCGTAATAACCGCAATGATGGCATTGCAGGACATTGCCATGCCCGGGCATGCGATGCATCACCGTATAAACCGAACAGCGCGGACATTGGCTCATCCAGCCGCATGAAGCGCAATGAATGACAGGCGCATAGCCACGCCGGTTAAGGAACACCAGGGATTGCTCACCCCGCTCAAGCCGTTCGCGGATAGACTGCAAAACCACCGGTGCAAACCCCTGTTCAAGCTTGAGCTGTTTGGTGTCAACCAACTTAATGGCAGGCATGTAGGTGGTTTTGGCGCGTTTTGTGAGGGTTAGCTTAAGATACCGGCCAACATTGGCATGTTGCCAGCTTTCCAGTGAAGGCGTGGCCGAACCCAGCACCACGGGAATTTTCAGCTGATGGGCCCGCCATATGGCCAGATCCCGCGCCGAGTAGCGCAAACCCTCTTGTTGCTTGTAAGAGGCGTCATGCTCTTCGTCAACAATAATCAGGCCCGCTTCCTGCAAGGGTGCAAAAATGGCCATCCGGGTTCCCAACACCACCCTGGCCTGGCCACGCTGTATGGCGACCCAGGCTTTCAGGCGCTCGCCATCAGCCAGACCGCTATGCAAGACCGCTATGCCGTCAAGACCAACCACCTGCTGGAAGCGAGCCAGTAAAGCCTGCTCAAATTGCGGTGTCAGGTTGATTTCAGGCACCAGAAACAGTACCTGTTTGCCTTTGGTCAGGACATCCAGCGCCAGATGCAGATAGACTTCGGTTTTACCGCTACCGGTCACACCATGCAGTAAAACGGTTTTGAATCCTTCAATGGCCAGGACGGCATCCACGGCTTCCTGCTGTTCAGGATTAAGCACATGCATTTTATCTTCTGGCGGCTCAGGCGTCTTGCCCGTTTTCTTTCTGCGGTCAAGCCTGGCAACCGGCCCCCCCTTGGATAGCTTGCCCGTATAAGAGCCCGGTTTTCTAAGTGTCGATGGCATGGCGGGCAAAAGGACCTCACCCACCGGACGATGATAATACGAGGCGGCAAAGTGGCCGAAATCCAGCCAATCCTGTAGCAATGGGGGCAAGTCATCAAAAACCATCAGGATGTCCTTGACTTGCTCTTCGGGGTACGAAGGACTTTCTATGGTTTCCAGCACAAGGCCAACCAGTTCCCGCCGGCCAAAAGGTACCAACACCCGTTGCCCCTTGATGGCTTCAAGGGATTCTGGCACACGATAATCAAATGGGCCCGCCAAAGGAACGTCCAATGCAACACGAATCCATTGCGTATGTTTCAAATCCTTCTTCCTGAAAATTGCCTGACAAGCGATTGGAGTGGCTTCAAGCACCACCCAGAGGCATTGATTATCCGTGATGAATAACAGGAGCCACAAGCTGTGGATAACTTTGGGGAAAAGTATATTGATAACTCTTTAAAAAGATGACAATAAATATATGTTTCTTAAAAATGACATGAATAAAACAACATTTATCGTTTAATATCAATTACTTAAGATATCTTCCTGAATTCTTTTTTAATAAAGGGAAAATATTACCCTTTATTAAAACTGTGCACAACTTCACTTAAACGTGCATTTTCCGGCTATAAGTATGTACTTCATCCACCAGGGCAGCAACCCTTTCCGGGTTAGTAAACTGGGAAATGCCATGCCCCAGATTGAAGACATGACCACCTTTGCCTACCGGACCAAAATCATCAATAACCCGACGCACTTCCTGACGGACTGATGCTTCGCTGCCAAACAGGCTCATTGGATCAAGGTTACCCTGCAGGGCAACCTTATCGTTAACACGGGCACGAGCCTTGCCAAGGTTAACGGTCCAGTCAAGGCCAATGGCATCGCAACCGGACGTCACGATATCCTCAAGCCACAGGCCACCACCTTTGGTAAACACGATAACCGGGATTTTTTGGCCATTAAATTCACGCAACAAGCCATCGCAAACCTGCTTCATATAAGCCAGCGAAAACTGCTGGTACAAGCCATCGGCCAGCGCACCACCCCAACTGTCAAAAATCATCACAGCCTGAGCGCCCGCCTTGATTTGTTCGTTCAGGTACTGGGTCGTGGTTTGCGCGGTAATATCCAGAATCCTGTGCAGCAGTTCCGGCTGCGTATACAGCATGGTTTTGATGGTGCGGTAATCGGCAGAGCTTTGGCCTTCCACCATATAACAGCCAACCGTCCATGGGCTGCCCGCAAATCCGATAAGTGGGGCACGGCCATTAAGGGTACGTCTGATTTGGGCAACCGCATCAAACACGTAACGCAACTCGTTCATATCAGGAACGGCCAGTTTGTTGATGTCGGCTTCGGTACGTAAAGGGCGGGCAAAACGTGGGCCCTCGCCATTAACAAAATCAAGCCCCAGCCCCATTGCATCAGGGATCATCAAGATATCTGAAAACAAAATAGCCGCATCCAGCGGAAAACGGTCCAGGGGTTGAATGGTGACCTCTGTCGCAAAATCCGGGTTTTTGGCAAGCCCTAAAAAAGAGCCTGCGGTACTTCTGGTTTGTTTATACTCGGCCAGATAACGGCCAGCCTGCCTCATGAGCCAAACCGGCGTGTAAGAAACCGGCTGGCGCTGCAAGGCGCGAAGGAAAGTATCGTTTTGTAATGTAGCGTCAACCACAGCAATCCCTTTTAATAATGAATCAAGAATTTTAACTGATTCAGGCACTTGCGGGGTGACAGTAGCGAACTAAACCATATCTTTGAATGAATCCGCCTTAATACCATGCTTTTGCATTAAGGCCCAAAATGCCCGTCGGTGCTTTTCGGAGGCCCTGGCCGCCATGGCAATATTACCCCCACACCTGAACAGGGCATTTGTAATATAAAACTGTTCAAAATGGGCAACGACAACGGATTTGGCTTCTTTATAGGATTTGGCCTGGTTGGCTAATTCCTTGCAACACGTTTCAGCCCCAAAAACAGGCGTTATGGATTTGGAAGCGGATTTCGCCGAATTGATGATTCTATGGGTATCCCCACGGATTTTATCTTGCAATAGCGGCGGCATTAACCCGTCAAGCAATTGCTTTTCATTTGCATGCCGCATAATCATCAGCAGACGAACTCTTAATTCTTCGATGTTGTCTGGTTCAAAAGCGAAATCAGCCACACCAAGACAAACCAGGTCATACATGGCGACAGGATGTATTTCCCTGGTTAGCGCCACCACCGGTGGCAATAATGATGTATGGGTCTGCTGCAGCAGCATTCTGGACCATACCAGCGAATCCTGGGAAACAGGAAGCAGAATGAAATCAAATCGTTGCAACCTTTGTGACAGGTTTGATAAAACGGAAGGGTCAGGATAACTCTCTTGAAATTGTTCCTGGACAGAAAACGCATCTGCAGAACACCCGTCCTCAGTCAGGCTAACGGGATACAGGTTCAGTTTCCGGGTATTTACATTTACCGTTTCAATAAAGGCCCGTATTCTTTTTTCAAAAGCAGGCACGATCAAAACACCACAATCTAGATATTCACGCATTGTTAACTCCTTTATTAAAGTTCATGACTATCCGAACAATAACAATTAATCATAATTAGTAACAATTGTTGCTTTCCACAACAACGAACACTCATTATTTGTGGTGTTTTAAAAAAAACCTTATTTTTCAAATGATTATTTAAGAAAGGCTCAATTTCACTTGCAATACCCTAGGGAAAACCCTATAATGGAAATCACTTACTTAATCACAATTAAAGAGAGATAAAACATGAAAACAGCCATGAATTCCAATATCACCCTTAGCGACAACCTTGAGCGCGAACTTATTTCACAGGCCATCAGCGAAGAGCGCCCTGTCAATCTGGTAAAAATATTTAAAGCCGTTATTTCTTCTGTTGCTACCGCTTTCGGTGTTTTTGTCGACATGTTCAAAGACACTGGAAAAGCGATCGACCAGGCCGATCGTAAAGATCACAACACCGGTGGTTTCAGCTGGTAAATCAATCAGCCATATACAAAAAAACTTTCTCTGCTTTTGTATAAACCCCATGTTTTATCTCCCGCCAAAAACGGGCGTACCCTGGATTGAGAAGTAACAAAAAAAGCTAATAGATAATAAATCTATTAGCTTTTTTATGTCTTGAATAAAGACAAACTGTTTGTGGCTTACCTGCCTGAAAAAATGCACACCATTTCAAGCAGGTACAAAACTGACCACAACATTAATCTACACTAATGCCACCCTTACGGATAACGTCACCCCAGCTTTTGGTTTCAGCAGAAATAAACTCACCAAACTGCGCGGGCGTGTTTTTCTCAATAACCGCACCCAAACCATCCATCTGCTCAACCACTTCGGGTTTAGACAGGATTTTTTCGATAGTTGCGTTTAATTTATCCACAATTTCTTTTGGCGTACCAGCTGGTGCGACAATCCCGAACCAGGAGTCAACCGTAAAGTTGGGGTAGCCCAATTCCTGAAGTGTTGGCACATCGGGGAAAGTTGCTGAACGGCTTGCGGACGTAATCGCAAATGGCTTCAGTGAACCGGCTTTGATGTGTGGCGCAGAAGACGGCATGTTATCAAACATGACATGAACCTCACCACCCAAAAGGGCCGTCATAGCCGGACCACTGCCTTTATACGGAATATGCAGCATCTGGACATTGGCCTGTTGCTTGAAAAGTTCGCCAGACAAGTGCATGGAGGTACCAGAACCTGAAGAACCGTATACCACCTCTTCAGGTTTGGATGTTGCATACTCAACCAACTCTTTTACCGAGTTATAAGGCATGTTTTTGTTGGCAACCAAAACGTTAGGAACCTTGGCAACCAATGCAACCGGTGCAAAATCCTTTTCAACATCAAACTTGATGTTGTTATACAGCGTTTGGTTAATGGTGGTGGTAATGGCCATCATCAACAATGTATAACCATCGGCCTTGGCGCGTGCAACCTGGTCTGTGGCAATATTACTGCCGGCACCTGCCTTGTTTTCAACCACAAAGGTTTCGCCCAACTCTTCGGTGAGGCCTTTGGCAACAATACGTGCCAGTACATCGGTGGTACCGCCAGGACTAAAACCGACAACGATCTTTGCGGCATGGTCTGGATAGTTGGTTTGCGCCTTGGCAGGAGACGTCAAGGCCATAAAACCAAGACCAAGACTCATGGTCAGCGTAGCCACGCGAAACAGGGAACGACCTTTCATATGAAATTTCCTTTAATATAATGTTTTGGCTACCTGAATGTTATTAATAAAGCAAAATAACATTCCTATATGGTCGCACTTATTACAAACAAGCCTATTATAGAATACTCATGGACAACAATATCAAAACTCGTAGTGGTGGACAAATTCTTATAGATCAACTGATGGCACAAGGCGTAGATCACGTTTTTTGTGTGCCCGGTGAAAGCTATCTTGCCGTTCTCGATGCCCTGCACGATGCGGATATCAAGGTTACCGTCTGTAGACAGGAAGGCGGTGCCGCCATGATGGCTGATGCCTATGGCAAATTAACCGGCCGTCCAGGCATTTGCATGGTAACCCGCGGACCGGGTGTGAGCAACGCATTTGCCGGCATTCATATTGCCAAGCAGGACTCTACGCCTTTAATTGTATTTGTCGGCCAGATAGAAACCGGCATGCGTGAACGTGAAGCGTTCCAGGAAGTGGATTACCGCGCCGTTTTCGGCACTCAAACAAAATGGACCACCGAAATTGATGATGCCAGCCGTATCCCAGAGCTGATTTCCCGTGCATTTCATGTGGCAACCTCTGGCCGCCCCGGCCCGGTCGTCATTGCCCTGCCCGAAGACATGCTGGTACAGCTTTCTGCCGTGATTGATGCCCCTCGCGTAGAAGCGGTGGAATCAGCACCTACCCCATCCCAGATGGATTCCCTTGAAAAACTGCTGGGTGAAGCTCAAAACCCGATCGCTATTCTGGGTGGCAGCCGTTGGAGCAAAGAAAGCGTGAACGCCTTTGTCCGCTTTGCTGAAAAGAACCAACTGCCCGTGGCCGTCCAGTTCAGGCGCCAAATGCTCTTCCCCGCCAACCACCCCTGTTTTGCCGGAGATATTGGCCTGGGCATTAATCCAAAGCTGCTAAAACGTTTTGAAGAAGCGGATACCGTGCTACTGGTGGGTGGCCGTATGTCCGAAGTGCCTTCACAAAGCTATACTGCATTATCCATTCCTGTACCAAAACAAAAACTGGTTCATGTTCACCCCGACAGCCAGGAACTGAACCGGGTATACCAGGCACAGCTGACCATTAATGCCACTCCTGCCGAATTTACCCGTGCCCTGGAGACACTGAACCTGGAGCCGGTTGCCGGCCGTGAGGCGCTGCTAAACCAGGCGCATAGTGAATACCTGTACTGGAGCGACCCGTCTACAGTAGATGTACCTGGTAAACTGCAAATGCCACATATCATGCAATACCTGGAAACCAGGCTCACCCCGGACACCATCATGACCAACGGCGCTGGCAATTATGCCACCTGGCTACACCGTTTCCACCGTTTCACCCAATTCGGGACCCAACTGGCGCCCACCTCAGGCTCCATGGGCTATGGCTTACCCGCTGCCGTAGGTGCCAAACGCCTGCTACCCGACACCCCCGTCATTTGCTTTGCCGGTGATGGCTGCTTCATGATGCACGGCCAGGAATTTGCCACTGCCGTACAGTATGGATTGAATATTATTGTGCTGATTTTTGACAACGGCATGTATGGCACCATCCGCATGCACCAGGAAAAGCATTACCCCGGACGGATCAGTGCCACCCATTTGCAGAATCCCGATTTTGCCGCCTATGCCTTAGCGTTTGGCGGCCACGGAGAAAGAGTGGAAAGCAATGAAGAATTTGGCCCTGCTTTTGAACGGGCAATGGCCAGCGGTAAGCCGGCCATTTTGCATTGCCTGGTTGATCCACAAGCGATTACACCGTCAGCCACTATTGAGCAAATCCGGGCAGCGGCACTGAAATAAGCGTTCTTCCAACCTGCCGGGAAATCATTTCCGCAGGTTGAACCTATTGGGAAGCAAACCCGGTTTAAAAAAAAGCAAAAAAAATAGCGCCCATAAGGCGCTATTTTTATACTTCTTTTGTCGCTTAGTGGCGATTTTTCATTTGAGTCAGGCGGCGTGCGGCGCTAACCTGAGCAGCCAACATGGCCAACTCGGCTTCAACCACAGCAATTTCTGCCTTGTCACGTGCATTACGCAACGCTTCTTCAGCCTGTTCGCGCGCCTTGACCGCTTTCGCTTCATCAAGGTCTGCCGCACGAATTGCTGTATCAGACAGTACTGTTACACCATACGGCTGAACTTCAATAATGCCACCAGCCACAAATACCAACTCTTCTGAACCGTCTTCACGAACAATTTTCACTGTTCCAGGACGGATACGAGAGATCAGTGGTGTGTGACCAGGAAGAATACCCAACTCGCCTGCTTCACCAGGCAAAGCAACGAATTTGGCCTCACCGGTAAAAATGGATTCTTCCGCACTTACCACATCAACATGTATAGTAGCCATAGCTATTCCTTAATTATATGGTTTTGGCTTTTTCGAACGCTTCGTCGATTGAACCAACCATATAGAATGCCTGTTCGGGCAACGCATCACATTCACCTTCCACAATCATTTTAAAACCACGGATGGTTTCTGACAATGGAACATATTTACCAGGAGAACCGGTAAACACTTCAGCAACGTGGAAAGGCTGGGACAGGAAACGCTGGATTTTACGAGCACGGCCAACAGCCTGTTTGTCTTCAGGAGACAACTCGTCCATACCCAGAATCGCGATAATGTCACGCAACTCTTTGTAGCGTTGCAGTGTTTGCTGAACGTCACGAGCCACTTGGTAGTGATCGTTACCCACAATTTGTGGATCAAGCTGACGACTGGTGGAATCCAATGGATCAACCGCAGGATAAATACCCAGGGAAGCAATATCACGTGACAGCACAACGGTAGAGTCCAAGTGCTGGAAAGTGGTTGCAGGAGAAGGATCGGTCAAGTCATCGGCAGGAACGTAAACGGCCTGGATAGATGTAATAGAACCGGTTTTGGTAGAGGTAATACGCTCTTGCAAAACACCCATCTCTTCAGCCAGTGTAGGCTGGTAACCCACCGCTGAAGGCATACGACCCAACAGCGCAGATACTTCAGTACCAGCCAGGGTATAACGGTAGATGTTATCAACGAAGAACAGGATATCACGGCCTTCGTCACGGAATTTTTCAGCCATTGTCAGGCCGGTAAGCGCCACACGCAGACGGTTTCCTGGTGGTTCGTTCATCTGACCGAAAACCATGGCAACCTTGTCAAGAACGTTAGACTCATCCATTTCGTGGTAGAAGTCATTACCTTCACGGGTACGCTCACCTACACCAGCGAAAACAGACAAACCAGCGTGCTGTTTAGCGATGTTGTTGATCAGTTCCATCATGTTAACGGTTTTACCAACACCGGCACCACCGAACAGACCGACTTTACCGCCTTTGGCAAACGGACAAACCAGGTCAATAACCTTAATACCTGTTTCCAGCAGTTCTACTGATGGAGACAATTCGTCAAATTTTGGAGCTGCGCGGTGAATGCCACGTTTTTCTTCATGCTCAATTGGACCAGCGTCATCGATTGGACGTCCCAGAACGTCCATGATGCGACCCAATGTACCCTGACCAACAGGTACTGAAATATTTGCGTTTGTTCTAACCACTTGCATGCCGCGGCGAAGGCCATCGCTTGAACCCATGGCAATGGTACGGACAACGCCGTCGCCTAATTGCTGCTGAACTTCAAGGGTTAGCCCTTTCTCAGCGAAACCGCCTGCATCTTCTGATAAGACAAGCGCTTCGTAAATTTTTGGCATGTTGTCGCGTGGGAACTGTATATCCACGACGGCGCCGATGCACTGAACGATGGTACCGTTACTCATGTCGATTCCTTACTTAATAACGATTGAAAGAAACTGACAGCCAGCAAGCCCTTGGCTTAAACGGCTGCAGCTCCCCCCACGATTTCTGAAATTTCTTTAGTAATTGCTGCCTGACGGGTTTTGTTATAAACCAGTTGCAAATCACCAATCACTTTTTTCGCATTATCTGACGCAGCTTTCATAGCCACCATTCGGGCTGACTGCTCAGACGCCATATTTTCTGCTACTGCCTGGTAGACTACGGACTCTACATAGCGGTGCAAGAGGTCATCAATGACTGATTTTGCATCGGGTTCGAAAATGTAATCCCACTTATATGATGCCTTGGGAAGCTGAGACTCTTCTTCCTGAGAAGTCTGGAAAGGATCAGCAAGACCATCAGGCAACGGCAATAAACGAATAAACGAAGGATCCTGCTTCATGGTGTTGACGAAAACGTTCGTAGCAACATACAAAGCATCAATCGTGCCATCCATATAAGCATCAAACTGCACTTTCAGTGCACCAATCAGACGCTCGAGACTTGGGGTATCACCCAACTGCACTTCCTGAGAAACCAGGTTTGTACCTATTCGAGTCAAAAAGCCCAGGCCCTTGTTACCAATGGCAGTTGCCTGAACCTTAATGCCCTGGGCATCAAATTCTTTAAGACGTGACAAGACAAGACGCTGTATGTTGGTATTCAAGCCCCCACACAGACCTTTATCTGTACTTATCACTACAATGCCGACAGCCTTGAGCTCTTTACGCTCTTCCAGATAAGGATGAGAATACTCAGGATGTGTCTGCATCATGTGCGTAGCAATTTCACGTACTTTGGTAGCATAGGGACGGCCTGCACGCATTCTTTCCTGCGCCTTGCGCATTTTGGAAGCAGCGACCATTTCCATTGCTTTTGTGATCTTGCGAGTGTTTTGCACACTCTTGATCTGAGTACGGATTTCCTTAATTCCAGCCATAAGCCTTCCTGTTAGACGGTTTTGCAAAACAAGGGTGCAGGACCAAAATCCCGCACCCTACCAGGTCTTAGTAAGTACCGTTCTTCTTGAATGCCAGAACTGCTTCTTTCAAAGCCGCTTCGTCATCTTTAGAAAGCTCTTTGGTTTCTTCGATGCGGTCAACCAAAGCACTGTGCTTGTGTTTCAACTCATCTTTCAAACCTTTTTCAAATGACAGAACCTGGCTGACATCGATGTCATCAAGGTGGCCATTATTTACGGCAAACAGAGACACGGCCAGTTCCCATACCTGTAACGGCTGGTACTGAGGCTGTTTCAACAATTCAACAACACGTTTACCACGTTCCAGCTGACGGCGAGTGGCTTCGTCAAGGTCAGAAGCAAACTGTGCAAAGGCAGCCAGTTCACGATACTGCGCCAAGTCGGTACGAATACCGCCAGACAGTTTTTTGACCACTTTGGTCTGGGCTGCACCACCCACACGAGACACGGAAATACCCGCGTTAATAGCAGGACGGATACCGGCGTTGAACAAGTCTGTTTCCAGGAAGATCTGACCGTCGGTAATGGAAATTACGTTGGTTGGAACGAAAGCGGAAACGTCACCGGCCTGTGTTTCAATGATAGGCAGGGCTGTCAGGGAACCTGTTTTGCCTTTTACCGCGCCGTTTGTGAATTTTTCAACATAGTCGGCATTCACACGGGCTGCACGTTCGAGCAAGCGGGAGTGCAGATAGAACACGTCACCGGGGTAAGCTTCACGCCCTGGTGGACGACGAAGCAGCAATGATACCTGACGGTATGCCCATGCCTGTTTGGTCAGATCGTCATAAACGATCAGTGCATCTTCACCGCGGTCACGGAAATATTCGCCCATGGTACAACCGGCATAAGGAGCCAGGTATTGCATGGCGGCAGAATCGGAAGCTGAGGCAGCTACAACGATTGTGTATTCCAGTGCACCGTGTTCTTCAAGTTTGCGAACCACGTTATTGATGGTAGATGCTTTTTGACCAATAGCCACATAAACGCAAGTAACGTTTTTGCCTTTCTGGTTAATGATAGCATCGACAGCAACAGCGGTTTTACCAGTTTGACGGTCACCAATGATCAGCTCACGCTGGCCACGGCCAACGGGTACCATTGAGTCAATCGCCTTGATACCGGTTTGCAATGGCTGGGAAACTGACTGACGGGCAATAACGCCAGGCGCCACTTTTTCGATAACGTCGGTTTCTTTAGCATTGACAGGGCCTTTGCCATCGATAGGCTGACCCAGTGTGTTGACAACGCGACCACGCAATT
>CAZPNE010000012.1:20846-23279 GCA_964588255.1 uncultured Advenella sp.
GGGCCTTTGCCATCGATAGGCTGACCCAGTGTGTTGACAACGCGACCACGCAATTCGGGACCAACGGGCACTTCAAGAATGCGACCGGTTGTTTTAACAGGGTCACCTTCGGACACACCTGTATAATCACCTAAAATAACCGCACCAACTGAATCACGCTCGAGGTTGAGAGCGAGTCCAAAAACGTTGTTTGGAAATTCAAGCATTTCGCCTTGCATCACATCGGATAAACCGTGGACACGTGTAATACCGTCGGTTACGGAAACGACCGTACCTTGTGTGCGAACATCAGCAGAAGCGCCCAAGCCTTCGATACGGCTCTTAAGCAATTCGCTGATTTCTGACGGATTGAGTTGCATATTCAGACTCCTGAAATCCTGTTATTCTGGCGCTTATGCAGCGACCAATGTATCGCGCAAGCGAGCCAACTGGGCTTGCACGGAAGTATCTAATACCTGATCACCCACTGTGACTCGGATACCGCCAATAAGGGATTTATCGACAGTAACAACTGGCTTTAACTTGCAGCCAAATTTTTTCTCGAGACCAGTAAGCAATTCCTGAATTTGCGCATCGCTTAATTCAAAAGCACTTGTGATTTCTGCACTGGCAGAACCCTCATGGCGATTTTTCAGTTCTTCAAATTGCGCTGCGATCTCGGGCAATAGCAATAATCGATCGTTGTCCACAAGCAGATCGATAAAGTTCTGCATTCCTTTGGAAAGTGCAGACTTGACCAGCCCTGAGAACAGCTTTTTACGTTGATCTTTGCTTAATCTGGGATCGGACATTGCTTCACGCACGTCCGACACACTTGAAATTTGTGCCAATTCACTAACAGCCTCTGACCATGCAGCCAAGCCGGCCTGATCATTTTTGGCCGCGGCAAACAAGGCTTCTGCATATGGGCGGGCAATTGTTGATAATTCAGCCATGATAATCCCGAATTAAAGCTGTGCTTTAAGTTGATTCAACAACTCAGCATGCGTTTTTTCATTGACTTCACGCTGAAGAATCTTCTCTGCACCTTTAACAGCCAAAGCGGCTACTTCTTCACGCAATCCCTGACGAGCACGTTCTACTTCGAGCTCGGCATCCTGTTTGGCCTGGGCCAAAATACGGGCGCGTTCAGATTCGGCTTCACCACGGGCAGCTTCAACAATAAGAGCCGCCTGTTTTTCTGCCTCTGCCAATTTAGCGTGATTCTCTGATTTTGCAGATGCTTCGATCAGGCTGATACGAGCCTGGGCCTGAGCCAGATCTGCCTTGCCTTTGTCGGCAGCAGCTAAACCATCGGCAATTTTCTGACGACGTTCATCGATAGCCTTTGTAAGGGGTGGCCACACAAACCGCATTGTGAACCATGCCAATACAAAGAAAACGAGCGTCTGGAAAAAGAGCGTCGCGTTTAAATTCACGGTCGTTTCCCTTCTACTATGTTAAGGCTTTGCGAAATTGCAAAACCCGAAATTTATTGAACTCTGTCATATGCAGGCCTTATTTATAAACCATAAGGCCTGCATCTCCATCCAGTTCACACCCCATCAACAGATGGTATAGACGTTTACTGTATTAAGCGCCGAATGGGCTAGCAAACGCGAACAACATAGCGATACCAACACCGATCAGGAACGCAGCATCGATAAGACCAGCCAACAAGAACATTTTTGTTTGCAGTGCATTCATCAATTCTGGTTGACGAGCAGATGCTTCAAGATATTTACCGCCCATGATAGCGATACCGATACACGCACCGATAGCACCCAAACCGATGATAAACGCGCAAGCAAGAGCAACGAAAGCTGCTGTGGTCATGACAACTCCTTGTGGTTATGAACCTAAAACAAATTTAAAGATGGAAAAAAAACTACTAAAAATAAAGCAAACAGACCAGATAAAATTTAAATGATGCAATTTGCAAGAAAAAACATCCCGGAATTTTGTATGAAACCGGGACGTTAAATCTTAGTGCCCTTCATGTGCCTGACCGATATAAACCAGTGTCAGCATCATGAAAATGAATGCCTGGAGCAAAATAATCATAATATGGAAAATTGCCCAGACGGAACCAGCCAGAACATGACCGACTCCCAACCCAATGCTCATTGCATTGAATCCTGTCCATGCACCGCCCAGAAGAGCGATCAACATAAATACGAGTTCACCGGCAAACATATTACCAAACAACCGCATGGCCAGAGATACTGTTTTGGCAGCATACTCGATAACGTTTAATGCGAAGTTGGCAGGGGCCAGAACAATTGCACCAATACCACTTGAATGGAAAGGAGCTGTGAACAGATCTTTGACGAAACCACCGGGATTTTTGATTTTGAAGCCGTAGTAAATAGACAGCAGCAAAACACCCAGAGACATACCCATAGGCACGTTCAGGTCGGCAGTAGGAAGAATACGATGATAGTACAGGGGACC
>CAZPNE010000013.1:0-23176 GCA_964588255.1 uncultured Advenella sp.
ATAACATAATCCTTTATAAATCAATAACTTAAAATTTTAACTGTCGAACTCGGGTGATCCAGGCAGGCAATATCAGACTGGATTAATACCTTTTCTGATTACTGCCCGCACTGATATTCATTAAGGCGGACAGGATTGAAGTTTTAAAAACATGCCGTAAAAAGCCCCTGGAATTAAATTTTCCAGGGGCTTTTTTTGGGCATTGAAAAGTTAGGAGGAACTTACTTTTTGGTTTCCACTATTTCCAATGGTGCTTCAGCGGCTTTGGTTGCAGCCTTGCGGGTGCGTCCCAGTTTGGGTTTGGGCTGTTCCGCTTGCTGTACCAGGCTTGCCTTGGTTTCAACCCACTGCATGCCGGTGCTGGAAGCGATTTCTTCAAGTGAAGTTTGCTTGCTGGCAGCAGGTGCCGATGCGGTAGTTTCTGCAATGGTTGCCGGTGCGGGTTGCGTTGTGCCTGTGCTTTCAGTCGCTACCGGTTCGATAGTGGCGGCTTGGCTGGTTTCTGCCACATCGGTGGTGACAGGAACAGGTATTGCCTCAGCAGTTTCAGCGGGCTCGGCAGTTTCAGCGGGCTCAGCCTTCACGGTCTTAATGACCGGTGTTTCCACAATGGCTTCAGCTTGTTTGACAGGCGTTTCTGCGGCAGTGGTAATAACAGGTGTTTCCTGAACTGACGGGGTGGTCGTTTCAGTGGCTTCCTGTACTGTTGTTACAGAAGGGGATTGTGCTGGTATTGCCTCGGCAGCGGGAATGGCTTCAGGGGCCGGTTTGGGCTGGTTGTTGGCTTCAGCCAGCAGAACCTCATTGGGCACAAAAGCAGCGGGTGCCGATGTGTTTTCTGTGGTTCCCTGTTCATCGGCCGGACGGCGTGTGCGACGGCTACGACGACGTGGACGACGGCGTTTGTTGGGGTCAAGCGCTTCGCCGGTTTCCTCATCGAATGCTGCCGTGTTATCTGCCTCGTCTTCATTGGTGGCGTCTTCAGCGGTTGGTAGGGTGGCCATGGTGGCAACGACTGACGTTGTTGCGGTTTTTACGCTGGTGTTAGCCGTATCCTGTGTGGCTTCCACTTCAGGTTTTACCCGGGCAGGACGCTGTTTGGCAGGTGCTTCGGCAGCGGCGACTTCAACATTGCTATTATCCTGGTTCAGGTTTTGCTCGCTGCTGTCAGCCGTGTTTTCACGGCGGTTACGGGGACGGTTGCGTCGGTTGCGTGAACGTGAACCGGTTTCCTCTGCCGTCTGGCTGGCATCGGTGTCGGCAACGGTTTCGGCCGGTGCAGCCTTGACATCACGCTCTTTGTTGCGATTATCCTGGGCACGAGGTTTGGCTGTACGCGGATTGCGACGTTTATCCTCTTCTGTTTCAGCGCTTTCAGGGCGTTTTTCAGTGTTACGGCGGTTACGGCCGGTGTTGCGCTCGGTGCGCTGGCCGGTTTTACCGCGATTTGCCTGGTGACGTGGCTTATCTTCTTTTTGCGGCTCGGCTTCAGGAGCGGCGGCTTTTTCACCTGCAAACCAGCTTAGCAGGCGTTTGAACAAACCAGGCTGGGCAGTGGTTGATGGTTCTGTTTTGGGAACAGGAATCACCGGAGCAGGCTGGTCACGGGAAATACCTTTGACCAGGGCTTCGGGGCGCTCGTTATGAACGGCTTTTTCGGTGCTGGATTCCCAGGTTACGATAGTGCTGGGTTGTTCAATCAGGTCTATGCTGGTTTTGGGGTCATCAAGGCGATTGTCGTCGTAACGAACGCGTTCGATATGATGATGAGGGGTTTCCAGATGCTTGTTGGGAATAAGCACGACGTTGATTTTAAGGCGGGACTCCATTTTGACAATGTCGGACCGCTTTTCATTCATTAAGTAAGTGGCTACTTCGACCGGCAACTGGACATGCAGGGCTGCCGTGTTGTCTTTCATTGCTTCTTCCTGCAACAGGCGCAGGATGTTCAGGGCGCTGGATTCAACATCGCGAATGACGCCGGTGCCGTTACAGCGCGGGCAAGTGATGTGTGAGCCTTCGTTAAGAGACGGACGCAGGCGCTGACGTGACAGTTCCATTAAGCCAAAACGCGAGATTTTACCCATTTGGACGCGAGCCCGGTCAAAGTGCAGGGCATCACGCAGTTTCTGTTCAATGGCGCGCTGGTTCTTGCTGTCTTCCATATCGATGAAATCGATGACAATCAAGCCACCCAGGTCACGCAGGCGCAATTGGCGGGCTGCTTCTTCAGCCGCTTCAAGGTTGGTGCGCAGGGCGGTTTCCTCGATGTCGGTGCCGCGGGTAGAACGGGCGGAGTTGACATCGATGGCAACCAGGGCTTCGGTGTGGTCAATCACAATCGCACCGCCCGATGGGAGCTGAACCGTACGGGAATAGGCGGTTTCAATCTGGTGCTCGATCTGGAAGCGGGAGAACAGGGGGATATCGTCATGATAGCGTTTGACGCGATTGACGTTATCGGGCATGACGTCTTTCATGAAGGCGACAGCCTGTTCGGTAATCGCATCGGTATCGATGAGGATTTCGCTGATATCGGGAGAGAAATAGTCGCGAATGGCGCGAATGACCAGACTGGATTCCTGATAAATAAGCACTGGAGCAGGATACTCCTTGGCGGCTGAATCGATGGCATTCCAGAGTTGCAGCAGGTATTTCAGGTCCCATTCCAGTTCGGGAACAGAGCGGCCAATGCCTGCGGTGCGGGCAATCATGCTCATGCCGGCGGGCAGATCAAGCTGATCCATGGCTTCGCGCAGTTCCTGGCGCTCTTCACCCTCGATGCGGCGTGAAACACCACCGCCACGAGGGTTGTTGGGCATTAAAACCAGATAACGGCCGGCCAGTGAAATAAAGGTGGTAAGGGCTGCACCTTTGTTGCCACGTTCTTCCTTTTCAACCTGGATGATCAGTTCCTGACCTTCGCTGAGAGCATCCTGAATACGGGCGCCCCGGACATCGACCCCTTCCTTGAAGTAGCTGCGGGCTACTTCCTTGAAAGGCAGGAAACCGTGACGGTCATGGCCGTAGTTGACAAAGCAGGCTTCAAGTCCGGGTTCAATCCGGGTGATGACGGCTTTGTAAATGCTGCCTTTGCGTTGTTCCCGGCCAGCTGTTTCGATGTCGATGTCAATGAGTTTTTGCCCATCTACAATCGCGACGCGTAGTTCTTCTTGGTGCGTCGCATTAAATAACATGCGTTTCATTTAAGGTATTCTCCGTTTAACTAATGCAACGGACATCGTATGCATTAACCACAGAGTTACTTGGGTGCGAATGAAAGGGTAAAATGAACGCGCGCAGGTACTCCGCGCATGTATACGCTTGATTGACGGGTGTGGTTCCTTGATTGAAAGCAGGAGAGGACCCGGTCTGCAGATAATTGATATTTATTGATAAATTCAATTTTTTAATAACTTCTGTGTATATTCCAGACGGCGCATAGACGATGCCAGTCTGGAATAAAAATTAGGCGTTTTTTATTCATTCATTCGTACAGCAAACAGGCTAAGAGGCTTTTTTGTGGGCAGATGATTTTCCTGCCGCATTAATAACAAAACAGTAAGCGTTGCCTGCTTGGTGACCAGTAACTCTGAAGCGGGTGAGAAATACAGGTACGGCTGTTTGATAGTAGCAGTACAATGTGATTTTAACGATTTGGCGGAAACAGCTTTTTAGCTTCTCTACGCCCGATCTTCCCACACCGATCTTCATATGGTGAGGGAATTATAGAGCTCTTTTGTGTATGTGGAAACAAACTTCTGATAATAATTCATCTTTTTCTGTAAGAGTGGTCAAGATTGATGTCGAATCCGCCGATCAGCGCATTGATAATTTCCTGATCCGGGTGTGTAAAGGCGTGCCTAAAAGCCATCTTTACAAGGCAATTCGTAGCGGTCAGGTACGGGTTAACAAAGGCCGTATTCAGGCCGAATACCGCTTGCAAGAGGGGGATCAGGTACGTATTCCACCCTTGCGCACGGCTGAACCCGATGTACCCCGGAAAGTGCCGGGTGCTGAGTTTCCCATCGTGTATGAGGATGACGCCCTGCTGGTGATTGACAAGCCCGCTGGTGTGGCCGTGCATGGGGGCAGTGGGGTATCATTCGGGGTGATCGAGCAATTGCGTTCGGCCAGGCCCGAAGCCCGCTTTCTTGAGCTGGCTCACCGTCTGGACAAGGAAACCTCGGGTTTGCTGATGATTGCCAAAAAACGTTCGGCCCTGGTCGCCTTGCATGAAACCATGAGAGAATCGCTTGGACGCAAGCAATATCTTGCCCTGGTGTGTGGGGATTGGGTCAATGACCGGCAGCATATCAAACTGCCGCTCACCAAATATCTTACCCCGGGCGGAGAACGCCGGGTTCGGGTGGACAAGGAAGGGCGCTTTGCCCACACGATTGTCACGGGTGTGCAGCGGTTTGGAAAGTATACGCTGGTGGGCGCCGAGTTGCGAACTGGCCGGACCCATCAGATCAGGGTGCATCTGGCGTCCAATGGCTTCCCCATTGTTGGTGACGAAAAGTATGGCAAGGACGAGGTTCGTGATTATTTTGCACGTCATGGATTTAATCGCATGTTTCTACATGCGCACCGTCTTCAGGTGCCACACCCTATCAGTGGAGAAACCATAGACTTTGAAGCCCCATTGCCTGCGGCCTGTCAGCAAGTCCTGAAAAAACTGGAACAACAGCAAATTTAATATTCATAGGTTGGAAATATATGCGGTATTCATTGGTTGTATTTGACTGGGATGGAACGGTTATTGACTCTACCCAGTCTATTGTGCAGGCTATACAGTCGGCTTGCCGGGATCTGGGACTGGAAGTTCCGCCTGCCGCACAGGCAAGATGGGTCATTGGCCTGTCACTGGAAAGTGCCCTTTACAAGGTGGTGCCCACCTTGACGGCTGAGCAGTTACCTGAATTTGTGCGTCGCTATAAATTTCATTATTTTACCCGTGATCCCGATTTAAGCCTTTTTGATGGTGTTTCCGCGCTTTTTGAAGAACTTCGCGACAATGGCGTCACGATGGCGGTGGCAACTGGAAAAAGCAGGGTAGGACTTGACAGGGTGTTGGAACAGAAAAAACTGGGGCATTATTTTGCCGCCACCCGTACGGCCGATGAAACATTCAGCAAGCCTCATCCGCAAATGCTTAATGAACTCATGGCAACCCTGGCGGTTCCTGCCGAAGAAACTGTCATGATTGGTGATACTTCCCATGATATCCTGATGGCACATAATGCGGGTGTGGAAAGTGTCGCGGTTACTTACGGTGCACATAGCCTGCGTGAGCTTAATGAAAGCAAGCCTACCCGCATTGTTGATGATGTCGCCAGTCTTGCAAACCTGTTGCAAATGCATTGCAAAATTAATGGAAACCGGGCGCTTTCCTGAGTTGCCCAAGGATATGAAATGAAAACCTGGAAAGCCGAAAGCATTGACCGCATTCAACCCTTTATTTTTTTCTTGGGGCTGTTTCCGGTGATTCGCTGGTTTTATCTGGATAGCATTGGCGGCATGACGGCAGAGCCTGCGGTATTTTTTGCCCGGTCAAGCGGCCAGTGGGCCTTGGGCATGTTGTGCCTTACTTTGGCGGTTACGCCCATTCGGCAAATGCTGGGGCAGCCGGCTTTGCTACGCTGGCGCCGGACACTGGGCCTGTATGCTTTCTTTTATGCATTTTTACACATGATTGCCTGGCTCTGGCTTGATCGAAAACTCAGCTTTCCGTTCATGCTCAAAGATCTGGCCGATCGCCCTTATATTCTGCTGGGCATGTTGTCTTTTGCCATCATGTGTGTGCTGGCAGCTACTTCGCGTCAGAAATCCATTCGTAAATTGGGACGAAATTGGCAGCGTTTACATCGTGCGGTGTATTTAGTGGGCATACTGGTCATTATTCATTTCTGGAAAATGCCTGAACCAGGGCAAAGCCTGCAGGCGCCCGTTATATTTACGCTGCTCATGACCTTTTTGCTGCTGTGGCGGGTGGTGAGTGTAATGATGGTGCGCCGTAAAGTGCAGGCTATTGTGGAGTCGGTGGGCAATAGGGTTAGCCAGGACCCGCATTCCAGGTAAGCGAAGCGTATCTGCATAGGGGGCATGGCCATAATAGTGCTAACACATTCACCCGGTTCTCTTGCCAGATGGTTCCATCGCTTAGCGGGCGCCTTTGGTTTGTTAATGCTGTTGGCCTGCTCCCGGCCTGAATATGCGGTAGATGAATCGTTTACCGCAACGGGGCAAGATAGTCGGGTACGTTTTGTTGTTTTGCATTACACCTCTGAAAACAATGCCGATTCATTGCGGATTCTTACGCAAAATAAGGTCAGTGCCCATTATCTGCTAACTGCCGGAAAGAATCCCGTGTTGTATCGTCTGGTTGATGAAAATCGCAGGGCCTGGCACGCAGGCGTTAGCCAATGGTACGGCTATAAAAACCTTAATGCCATGTCGATTGGCATTGAGGTAGTCAATCTGGGGCCATTGGATGAGCAAAAAACGAAATGGGATGCCTATTCGCCCGAACAGATAGCGTTGTTGGCGGCTTTGTTGCGTGATTTGGCTCAGCGTCATCTCATCAAGGCAAAACATATTGTGGGGCATAGTGATATTGCTCCGCAGCGTAAAATTGATCCAGGCCCCCTGTTTCCTTGGGCGGCCCTGGCAAAGCAGGGCATAGGACGCTGGTACGATGAAAACCGTGTCAGGCAATATGAGGCCCGCTTTGCAACAGAGGGATTACCCAATTTACGGTGGTTTCAGGAAAAATTACGGCGTATTGGCTACGAAGTTGAATTCGGACCTGGGGCTGAGGCGTCAACCCGCCGGGTGCTGCAGGCGTTTCAGATGCACTACCACCCACAGCGTTACGATGGCCAGCCCGATATTCAAACGGCCGCGATCCTGATGGATTTGGCCGTGCAGGAAGACAATTAACTGGCTAAAAACAGGAAAAGAGTGGGTTTTTTATCCAGTTCGGGGGCGGGAGCGGCCTTCCATTGAGCAATGGTTTTGGTCTTGATCCATTCTTCTTGCGTGGTTACCGAACGCGCAATACATAAGCGGGTGTCGGGGCGCAGCGAATGAAGCAAAGATTCAAACATGGCAGCATTGCGATAGGGGGTTTCTATAAACAGCTGGGTTTGGTGCAATTTAGCCGATTCGGTTTCCCAGACTTTTAGCTGTTTACCGCGTTCGGCAGGGTTGACCGGGGCGTAGCCATGAAACGTAAAGCGTTGCCCGTCCAGGCCACTGGCCATTAAACCCAGCAAAATAGAAGAGGGGCCTACCCAGGGAATGACGCGAATGCCCATTTTATGGGCGGCCATGACGACTTTGGCACCAGGGTCGGCAACAGCGGGACAGCCAGCCTCGGATACCAGGCCAATTTCGGCTTCGGGGTCACCATCATTCAACCATTGGTTAATTTCCCCGGCGGTTGTTTTGGTGCCAAGGGTATGAATAGTGATTTCCTGCAAGGGGCTTTGGGTGCCAATTAGTTTTAGGAAAGCGCGGGCGGTTTTGGCGTTTTCAGCGATATAGCAGGTAAGGCGGGCAGCCAGTGCCTGGGTGTCGGCGGGCAGCCAGGCAGAGGTGGGGGCATCTCCCAGGTCAACGGGTATCAGGTGTAAAGTCTTAGGCATGTTGTGGGTTTTCCTGGGCAGACAAGGTGGGGTTGATGCCAAATGAGCGAAGCATCCGGGACAGGGTGATCAGGGGCAGGCCTATGATAGAAGTGGGGTCATCGCTTTCCATTTTTTCCATCAAGGTAATGCCCAGTCCTTCGGCTTTTGCGCTGCCGGCGGTGTCGAAGGGTTTTTCAATTTCAAGATAGTGTACAATTTCAGCATCGCTCAGTTCCCTGAAATAACAGCGCGTAATGATATCGGCTGTTTCAGTTCTGCTGCCATCGGTAACGGCCAGTGCGCTATGAAATTCTACACAATGGCCAGACAGGGCCTGCAGTTGTTTTCTTGCCGTGTCAAAATTGCCTGGTTTGCCAATGGGCGAACCATCAAGAGTCGCCACCTGGTCTGAGCCAATAATGACACTGTTTGGGTTGTTCGCCGCAATGGCCAGCGCTTTTTCAACAGAAAGACGCAAGGCCAGCTGGGCAGGTGTTTCGCCCGGTTGCGGGGTTTCATCAATGTCAGGAGAAATCGCTTCAAACGGGATGCGGAATCTTTTCAGCATTTCTTTTCTGTAGCGGGAAGATGACGCAAGAATAAGACGGGAAACACGGTTTGCCATTGTTTTAATTGACCAAATGATAAATAACGGGTTATTATCCTACGTTTCCCGATATTTGTGCAAACCTTGAGTAAAGAAATGCAGGGAATAAGGAACAGGCAGGGACATGATTAAAGAAAAAAGCCAAGCTGAAAAAAGCCATGCTGGTTCAGGTAAGGGCCTTTTTATTGATTCCCTTGATTTTGTACGCCGGGCCGGAGAAGTAAACGGCAAAACACCTTTAGGTGCTTTTTTACGGCTTACAGAGGATTTGCCTGAGCAATTAACAGATGAAAGCGGTATGGTTGTCTGGTCACTGAGAGGTGAGAAGGGCGCACGTGGCAAGCGTTTATTGCATTTGCAGGTGCAGGCCAGTCCGCAGCTTGTCTGCCAGCGTTGTCTTGGATTATTCAAGTTTGACGTCGATCATGAGTCAGTACTGGAATTGGTTACTTCTGAATCCGATCTCCACAGTAATTTATCTGAATCGGGCGAAATAGAAGAGTCTCTAGATGAGAAAATCCTATCTTCCCGGCACATGTGTGTGCT
Organism: uncultured Advenella sp.; assembly: GCA_964588255.1. Taxonomy (GTDB): domain Bacteria; phylum Pseudomonadota; class Gammaproteobacteria; order Burkholderiales; family Burkholderiaceae_B; genus Advenella. The sequence continues at coordinate 8,788 of CAZPNE010000013.1, forward strand.
CGATTTAGTTGAAGACGATTTGATTTTAAGTCTACCCTACGTGCCACGGCACGAAAGCTGTCCCGAACAAACAGCGCTTCCCGAGGATGAGCTGGAAGAGCCTTCTTCGCCATTCGCAGTGCTGGAGCAGCTTAAAAAGCGGTAATTTTTATAGTTTATAGTTTTTAGTTTGTATTACCTTATTTAATACAACATTTTTTGGAGTCATCATGGCTGTTCAACAAAACAAAAAGTCACCTTCAAGACGCAATATGCGCCGTTCACACGATTTCCTGACATCTCCCGCGACAGCGATCGAGTCTACAACAGGCGAATTGCACCTGCGTCACCACATCAGTCCTAACGGCATTTATCGTGGCCGTAAAGTTCTGAAAACAAAAAACGACGAATAATCGGTTAAGTTGAGAATATGGCCGCGCTGTTGTTAGGCGTGGCCTGTTTATTACTATCGTGGTACGTATTGCTATAGATTGCATGGGCGGTGATGTCGGCCTGCCCGTGACTGTTCCTGCTGCTGTGCAAATTGCACGGCAGTACGCTGACACGCATTTTCTGTTAACCGGCGTTCCTGAACAAATTGAACAGGCTCTCAGGCAAGCAAATCCAGGCGACCTCAGCCGTTTTGAAATTGTTCCCGCTTCTGAAGTGGTGGCAATGGATGATCCGGTTGAGGTCGCTTTGCGTCGTAAGAAAGATTCCTCCATGCGGGTTGGTGTCAACCTGGTCAAAGAGAAAAGGGCGGATGCGCTTGTTTCCGCAGGCAATACCGGTGCTTTAATGGCTATTTCACGTTACGTGTTAAAAACCATGGAAGGCATTGACAGGCCTGCTATTGCCACCGCCATACCTAACCAGAAAGGTGGGGCCACCACTATGCTGGACCTAGGGGCTAATGTCGACTGTTCTGCCCAGCACTTGCTGGAATTTGCCATCATGGGTGTGGCGCTGTGCGAGGCGATCGACAACATCCAGAATCCAACCGTTGGTCTGCTTAATATTGGTGAAGAAGCCATAAAAGGCAATGAGGTTGTCAAAGAGGCAGCTGCCCTGTTGCAATGCAGTGGGCTGAATTTTTATGGCAACGTCGAAGGTGATGATATTTTCAAAGGCACCAGTAATATTGTGGTGTGCGACGGTTTTGTAGGTAATGTGGTTCTCAAGTCGGTCGAAGGCCTGGCTAAAATGATCGCTACCATGCTAAAGCAGGAATTTACCCGAAATTATCTTACAATGGCAGCTGGTATGGTTGCCCGTCCGGTGCTTAACCGTTTCCGTCATCGCGTGGATAATCGCAATTATAATGGCGCTGCCTTGTTGGGCTTGCGTGGTATTGTGTTTAAAAGTCATGGTTCGGCTGATATTTTTGCCTATACCAAGGCAATAGAAAGGGCGCGTGGTGCGGTAGCTAGGGGTTTGCTTGAAAAAACCGCAACAGCGGTCACGCAGATCACTCAAAAAATAGACCGGAATAATGCTGAAAATACCACCGAACAGAAATAAAAAATATAAAACGCTATGCCTGTCCCTTAAACCCAGGCATGGCTCAAGGAGTTGGTCATGAGTTTTGCAAAAATTATAGGTTCAGGCAGCTATTTGCCGGAAAACTGTGTTACTAACGACCAGTTAGCAGCCCGGCTGGCAGAAAAAGGAATCGAAACGTCCAATGAATGGATCGTGACCCGCACGGGTATCAGCCAGCGTCATCTGGCCAGTGATAATGAGAAAACCAGTGATCTGGCTGTTATCGCCGCCCAGCGCGCCATTGACGATGCAGGGATCAATGCCTCAGACATTGATTTGATTATCGTTGCCACCTCCACACCCGATTTCATTTTTCCCAGTACGGCATGCATTGTGCAGTCCCGCCTGGGCATCAAGGGCGGTGCCGCTTTTGACCTTCAGGCTGTCTGTAGCGGCTTTGTTTATGCACTGGCAACGGCAGACAGTTTCATCAAGGCCAATAATGCCAAATGTGCGCTGGTTATCGGTGCTGAAACCTTTTCCCGTATTTTGGATTGGAGTGACCGTGGTACCTGCGTACTGTTTGGTGATGGTGCCGGTGCAATGCTGCTTCAAGCTTCCGAAGAACCAGGGATCCTGGCTACCCAGCTCAATGCCGACGGTTCTCTTAACACTATTCTTAATACCCCCGGACGTATCGAAAACGGGGTTGTAACGGGTGATCCGTTCCTGCGCATGGATGGCCAGGCTGTTTTCAAACAGGCGGTTACCGTACTCGAAAAATCTGCCCATCAGGTTTGTGAAAAAGCGGGCATTTCCCTGGATGACATCGACTGGATGGTTCCCCATCAGGCCAATATCCGCATTATCAATTACCTTGGCCGCAAACTGGGCCTGCCTGCTGAAAAAATCGTAGCAACCGTTGCTGAACATGCCAATACATCGGCAGCCAGCGTGCCCCTGGCCTTTGATGCCGCCCGCAAGGATGGTCGTCTTAAAGCAGGTGATTGCGTGTTGATGCAGGGCGTTGGTGGTGGTTTCACCTGGGGTTCCGCATTGGTGCGCCTGTAAACAAATATTAAGAGACAAACCAAGATGAAAATTGCTTTTGTATTTCCGGGCCAGGGTTCACAAACCGTAGGCATGCTCAATAACTGGGCCGAAAACCAGATTGTAACGCAAGTTATCGAACGTGCTTCGGCCGCGCTGAACCAGGATATGGCCGCGCTTATTGCTGAAGGTCCGGCAGAACAGCTTAATTTAACGACCAACACCCAACCTGTCATGTTGGCTGCCAGTTATGCCATGTATCAGGCTTATGTGCAGGCCGGTGGCCCGCAGGCCGCGTTAATGGCTGGCCATAGCCTGGGTGAGTATTCCGCACTGACGGCAGCCGGTTCGTTCTCGCTTGAAGACGCAGTGCGGTTGGTCAGGGTAAGGGCTGATGCCATGCAGGCCGCTGTTCCTGTGGGTACGGGCGGTATGGCAGCCATCCTTGGTCTTGATGACGATACCGTGCGCAAGGTTTGTGCCGAAGCGGCCCAGTCCGACGTGGTGGAGGCCGTTAATTTCAATGCACCTGCTCAGGTTGTTATTGCCGGTCATAAGGCTGCGGTAGAGCGCGCTTGCGACTTGGCCAAACAGGCTGGTGCCAAACGTGCCTTGCCATTGCCTGTTTCTGCTCCTTTTCACGCCAGTTTGCTCAAACCGGCTGCTGATGTTTTGGAAAAAGCGCTGTCAGGCATTACAATTGCGATGCCTTCCGTTGATGTGATCAATAACGTGGACGTGGCGGTGGCGGCAACACCGGAAGCCATCCGTGATGCACTGGTGCGTCAGGCCTGGCATCCCGTGCGTTGGGTGGAAACTATCCGTGCCATGAAGCAGCAGGGCGTTACCCATGTTGTCGAATGTGGTCCGGGCAAGGTGTTAAGTGGCCTGGTTAAACGAATCGAGCCTGAAATGACAGGGATCTCCATTTACGATCCCGCGTCCTTGCAGGCTGCCCTGGAAACCTTGAAGGGATAAGGAATAACAATGTCTGAAGTGAAAGATTTAAGTGGTCAGGTTGCCTTGGTTACCGGTGCAACACGTGGGTTGGGCAAGGCCATTGCGCTTGAGCTGGCCAAACGTGGTGCCACCGTTATCGGTACGGCAACTTCAGGGGCCGGAGCGCAAGGCATTAGCGCCGATTTGTCCGGCTTTGGTGGACGGGGGGTTGTGCTTGATGTTACTAATGCCGCTTCCTGTGATGCGTTGCTGGCCGAACTGGCCAAAGAAGGGGCACCCCATATCCTGGTCAATAATGCCGGTATTACACGCGATGGCCTGGCCATGCGTATGAAAGATGAAGATTGGTCTGCGGTCATGGATACCAACCTGGGTTCGGTTTTTCGTCTGTCACGTGGTGTTCTTAAAGTTATGATGAAGGCACGTTCTGGTCGGATCATTAACGTGACATCGGTGGTTGGCTCCAGCGGTAACCCAGGCCAAGCCAATTATGCTGCCGCCAAAGCCGGTGTTGCCGGCATGAGCAGGGCACTGGCCCGTGAGCTTGGTAGCCGCAATATTACCGTCAACTGTGTTGCGCCGGGTTTTATCGATACCGACATGACCCGCGCCCTGGGTGAGTCGCAAACCGCCGCTTTGCTGGGTCAGATTCCCTTGGGTCGTCTTGGTCAGCCCGAAGACGTCGCTAATGCGGTGGCATTTTTGGCAAGCCCTGCGGCCGCTTATATTACGGGTACAACCTTGCATGTAAATGGCGGTATGTATATGCAGTAGTGCTGTTTTTTAGCACGCTTTTGGGTAGTACAACGAATTTATTTGTCTTGTTTGTCTTTTTTTAAAGCAAAAAGATTTATTTTTAATAAAATGCACAGTTAGCAGTAAATGCATTTTAACTTTTTAGATGGTATTTTGGTTTTATAAGTTTTTTAATACTTATTTGCTAAAATAATTTTTTTTGTCACAACAGCCTTTTGCATTTTATAAGCAGTTGGCTATAATTCGCGGGATTCATTCCCTTTGGAGAGTTAAATGGATAGCATCGAACAACGCGTCAAGAAGATTGTCGCAGAACAGCTTGGCGTTAATGAAGCTGAAATCAAAAACGAGTCTTCTTTTCTTGACGACCTAGGTGCCGATTCACTGGATATGGTTGAGCTGGTAATGGCTCTGGAAGACGAGTTCGAAACAGAGATTCCAGACGAAGAAGCAGAAAAAATCACAACAGTTCTGCAAGCTGTTGAGTACATTAACAAGAATAAAGCTTAATGTAGCCGTTCCAGCCATTGATCCTTTGCGGGTCAATGGCCGGTTGATGCAAAAGCGCTTGGGAAAGCGTTGTGTCAGTAGTCTGAAGGTTTTCAGGCTATATTGCATTATGCTTTTCCCAAGCGTTTTTTTGTTTATGGCATTATGCCAAGGCAATCATTCGATTCATTTAAATATAAATTAAGGTAGGAGTCTTCTGTGAAAAGACGTGTCGTAATTACTGGCTTGGGTATTGTTTCCCCGGTAGGCAATTCAATTGATACAGCCTGGGATAATATTATCAACGGACGTTCCGGGATCGGTCGCATTACCCGATTCGACGCTTCCGGTTTCAATTCACAGATTGCCGGTGAAGTCAGGGATTTTGACTTGACCCAATATATGTCTGCCAAAGAGGGCAAGCAAATGGATACCTTTATCCATTATGGTATTGCCGCCAGTATTGATGCATGGCGGGATTCCGGCCTGGATATTACCAAAGAAAATGCCGAACGCATTGGTGTGATTGTCAGTTCTGGTATTGGTGGTTTACATCGTATCGAAGACACCCAAACCGAATACCTGGCCAAAGGTCCCCGTCGCATTTCCCCATTCTTTGTGCCGGCTTCCCTGATTAACCTTATTTCCGGCCATCTTACCATTATGCTGGGTCTGAAAGGCCCCAGCTATGCCGTGGTTTCCGCCTGCACAACCGGCCTGCACTCCATTGGTGATGCCGCACGCCTGATTGAATACGGCGATGCCGATGTCATGCTTGCCGGTGGTGCCGAGGCAACCGTTTCTCCGTTGGGGATTGGTGGTTTTGCCGCCATGCGTGCGCTTTCTACCCGTAACGATGATCCTGAAACCGCTTCACGTCCATGGGACACCGATCGTGACGGTTTCGTACTGGGTGAAGGGGCTGGCGTGCTGGTTCTTGAAGAATACGAACATGCCAAAAAACGCGGTGCCCGCATTTATGGCGAGTTTACCGGTTATGGCATGAGCTCCGATGCGCACCACATTACCGCTCCCGATAGCGATGGTCCCCGTCGTGGTATTGTCAATGCCCTGAATAATGCAAAAATCAACCCCGATCAGGTTAATTATGTGAATGCGCACGGTACTTCAACGCCGTTAGGTGACCAAAATGAAACCAAGGCGCTTAAACTGGCTTTGGGTGATCATGCCTATAAAACCGTCGTCAACTCTACAAAGTCCATGACCGGCCATTTGCTGGGTGCGGCTGGCGGCATCGAAGCGGTATTCACGACCTTGGCGGTTCATCATCAGATCTCTCCTCCAACCATTAATATTTTCAATCAGGATCCCAACTGTGATCTTGATTATTGTGCCAACCAGGCCCGTGAAATGAAAATAGAATACGCACTGTCCAACTCCTTTGGTTTCGGTGGTACAAACGGTTCGATGGTTGTGAAACGGGTTTGATTTGTCATCTTCCCACTTGAATCTTCATTGGTCGTTTTTGCTTGAAATCCGGCCAGGCAGGTTTGAATGTTATTGCAAGGCATGCATGTTGTTCGTGGCAATTGCATGTCTTGCCGGCTTTTCTTTAGCCATTGGGCTGGCCGCTATTTTTCTGGCCCATGCCCAATCCTTCCGGTCTAATCCGTCCCTTCTAAAGATCAATGCCACCCAGCCATGGGAGCTTACCGGCAATGGCTCGCACCAGCGCCTGATCTTGCGTCAATTCTGGCAGGGGCCTTTCTGGCTTACCTTGTATCTTGAAAATCCATTTAATCATCCAATGTCAGGAAAACTGATCACTATTTGGCCATTTGCCGTGGGTAACACCGGTTGGCGTAAACTTAGGGTCCTTTGCCATGCCATGCGCTGGAATCAATCCTTACAAAAGGAGGCGCCATGATTGATCGTGACGTCGATGCAGAGTTGGTTGCCCGTGTGCAGAAAGGCGATAAACGGGCATTTGACTTGCTGGTGCTTAAATATCAGCGAAAAATAATGCGTTTGCTTTCACGCATGCTTAATAACCAGGCCGAAGTTGAAGACATTGCCCAGGAAACCTTTATTAAGGCTTATCGCGCATTGCCCCAATTCAGGGGAGACAGCGCTTTTTATACCTGGCTTTACCGTATTGCCATTAACACGGCCCGTAACTGGCTTTCATCCAACCAGCGAAAAATGCTGGTGTCAGACACCTTTGAAACAAAAGAAGGCGAAACTTTTTCTCAATCAGACAATCTTATAGACATTGATACACCTGAATCACGCATGGTTTCCAGGGAAATCGCCCAAACAGTCAACAAGGCCATTGAAGATTTGCCTGAAGACTTGCGCACGGCAATTGTACTTCGTGAAATAGAAGGTTTGAGCTATGAGGAAATAGCTCAAACCATGGAGTGCCCCATTGGGACCGTCAGATCCAGGATTTTCAGAGCCAGGGAAGCGATCGCTGCCCGACTCAAGCCTGTTTTGGGCCAGGATAACGATCGTCGCTGGTAAGGAGCTGATACATGAACACAACATATTCAAAATTAAATGAATCGCAGTCACTTGATTGGGATGAGTCCATATCGGCGCTTATCGATGGTGAGGATATCCGTTTTGATCTGGAAAACCTTGATAATTCCTATGGCAGGCAGGTGTGGGATACTTATCACCTTATTGGTGATGTCATGCGCAGTGATGAGCTGGCCATCAAGCCTTCAGACCTGTTTTATGCACGGGTCAGCAAGGCCATAGATGCCGAGGCATTGCCCATTGTTCCGGCTCGCCGTCTTGGTTTGCGGCAGGGTTTGTCTGGCCTGGCGGTAGCAGCTGCCGTGGTATCGGTAGTATGGGTGGTTCAGCCATTTATGGCTGAAGACCAGGTTGCGTCACAAGTCGCGGCGCCGGTGGTGGCATCACAAACAGCACCTAGTACCGAACTTAACCGGGATTACAATGATTATATTTTCGCTCATCGCCAAATGGTGGGTGCGCGTCCCGTACATCAGGTTTCCTATGAGTACGGAGTCAATCGCTAATGTTGCATTATTCATCAGGCACGGTTTCTGCTAAAACAAAAAAAACATGGCTGTTACTGGTTCTTATCGGAACGGTTTTTGCAACACCTTCCATGGCCCAAACGGTAACGCCCCTTGTAGGGAATGATCTGGTCGCTTTTCTCGAGAAAGTGCAGAAAGCATCGGTCATCAATGATTACAGTGGTGTCTTCACCTATCAACAAGGTGATCAAATCATGTCTTCACGGGTTACGCATATTGTTGATGGCGAAGGCGTCAAAGAGCGGCTTGAGCTGCTTGATGGTGATCCCCAAGAGTATTTGCGTACCAATGAGGTTGTGCAATGCCTTATGCCGGAAGATAAGAAAATTGTCATGACACCGGCCCGTAAAGACCGTTTCCCTGCATTTTTGCAAACCGAAGCCACTCATTTAAACCAGTACTACACGGCGACACTTAGCGCAAAAAAAGAAAGGGTTGCCGGTTACGAGTGTCAACAGCTGGCGCTTTCTCCGCGCACGAAAGACCGTTATGGTTATCGTCTGTGTGTTGATGTCAAATCAAAATTATTATTGAAGTCCCAAACGGTTGGATTTGATAATAAAGTGGTTGAGCAGGTGGCTTTTACCGGCTTGGTTATGGGCAAGGATGTGGACACCGCATTGCTGGAATCCAGCTACAAACTCAACGATTGGGTTGTTGAAAAAGAAGAACTTGTTTCAGTTGATTTCGCCAAGGAAGGCTGGAAGCTGCGTGCCCCTCAGGGATACGTACCCATCCTGAGTATTATTCGACCGAAAGGAACTAATCAGCGCGTAAAGCACCTAATTGTTTCGGACGGCCTTTCTTCAATTTCCGTTTTTGTGCAAAAAGTGACAGAAGCGGAGAAAACGTTGCAGGCTCATGCCGCGGTACAAGTGGGTTCACTTAATGTTTTCCGTCAACGCGTGGACGATTACTGGGTAACCGTTATTGGTGCCGTGCCTATGGGTACACTTGAAGAAATGGCAGTATCGGCTAAATTTATTCCACCCGTATCATCCAAATTGAATTAGGAAAGGGATTCTCATGAAAAAAATATTACATAATAAATTGAAACGCAGTGTGCTGTATACCGTGATTGGACTGGGTGCTGCTTATGCCGGGCTTTCTTATGTTGGCGGTGATGTTGCCAACGCCCAGGATGTACCAAATGCAACGGCACCCATGAATATTGCCGGATTGCCCGATTTCACCGCTATTGTTGCGCAAACAGAAAATGCGGTGGTTAACATCCGCACCATGGAAACTATCTCAACACAATCTCGGGGTGGCTTCGATCCTAATGGCGATCCATCTGAGTTGTTTCGTTTTTTCTTTGGCCCTGATTTCATGCCACCACGCGCCACGCCGCAACCTCGCCATCGTGGCAATGAACAACCAGGAAGAACCGTGCCGCGTGGCGTGGGTTCCGGTTTTATTATTTCAGATGATGGTTATATCATTACCAACAATCATGTTATTTCCGGTGCCTCACAAATTCTGGTCACGCTCAATGGCGGTAAGGAATACACCGCCAAGGTCATCGGTTCCGATCAACGCACCGATATCGCCCTGATCAAGATTGAAGGCGATGGAAAATTGCCTACCCTTAAAATTGGCGATTCCAATACCCTGAAAAAAGGTCAGTGGGTACTGGCTATTGGTTCTCCGTTCGGGCTTGATTCCACGGTTACATCGGGTATTGTCAGTGCCATCAATCGGGATACTGGCGAGTACCTGCCTTTCATCCAGACTGACGTTGCGGTTAATCCGGGCAACTCGGGCGGGCCGCTCATTAACCTGAATGGAGAAGTGGTTGGCGTGAATTCGCAAATCGTTTCCCAAAGTGGTGGCTATATGGGTATCTCCCTGTCTATCCCTATTGATGAAGCCATGCAGGTGGTTGATCAGCTTAAGGAAAATGGCAAGGTTACCCGTGGCCGCATTGGTGTGCAAATTGGTGAGGTTGCCGATGAAGTGGCCAAGGCATTGGGACTTGAAAATGCGTCAGGCGCATTGGTCAGTAATGTAGAGCAGGGTGGCCCGGCTGACAAGGCAGGTATCCTGGCAGGAGACGTTATCACTGGCTTTGATGGTTCTGAAGTCAAGAAATGGTCAGACCTTCCACGTATTGTGGGCCAGAAAAAACCCGATACCGAATCGAATATTGAAGTATGGCGCCGTGGCAAGAAACAAACCCTGAAAATAACCGTGGGTGAAGTGCCTTCCAATCCGGCTGATGAAGTTGCCGTAATTCAGGGAGAATCAGACAAACCCGTCAAGGCTGATCGTCTGGGGTTGGTCGTGGGTAATGTATCCCAGGAAACCATGACCAAGCTGCGTATCAAGGGTGGTGTCCGGATTACCGAAGTGGATGGTCCGGGACAGGCTGCCGGTTTGCGTACCGATGATATTATTCTGGCCGTCAATGATCAGGATATCAAGGACATCAAGCAGTTTGAAGAGATGGTTGGCAAGTTGTCCAAAGACAAAGCGGCCGCTTTATTGATCCGTCGTGAAAATTTAACCCAGTGGGTGCCTGTAACGCCGTCAAAATAAGGCTACAATACGACATACGCTAAAAGGGCGCATAGCGCCCTTTTTTTATGAGTCCCATACAAAAAATTTAATTCAGCCTTATATGCAACATATACGTAATTTTTCGATTATTGCCCACATTGATCATGGAAAATCCACACTGGCCGATCGCCTGATTCACCGCTGCGGAGGCCTGGCTGACAGGGAAATGTCCAAGCAGGTACTTGACTCAATGGATATCGAACGAGAGCGGGGTATTACCATTAAGGCGCAAACGGCCTCTTTACAGTACAAGGCCAACGATGGCAACATTTATAACCTTAACCTTATTGATACCCCGGGGCACGTTGACTTTTCTTATGAGGTCAGCCGTTCCCTTTCCGCCTGCGAAGGCGCCTTGCTGGTAGTAGATGCCAGCCAGGGGGTAGAAGCGCAAACCGTGGCTAACTGTTATACCGCTATCGAACTGGGTGTCGAGGTCTTGCCGGTCCTTAATAAAATGGATCTTCCCTCTGCCGAGCCTGAAGCTGCCCGTGAGGAAATCGAGGATGTTATTGGTATTGATGCCAGTGATGCGATTAAAGCCAGTGCCAAAACCGGCATGGGTATTGATGAAATCCTGGAGCAGATTGTTACCAAAATACCGCCACCGGTTGGAAACCCCGAAAAACCCTTGCAGGCGCTTATTATCGACTCTTGGTTTGACAACTACGTCGGCGTGGTCATGTTGGTGCGGATCGTGAATGGCGTGCTTAAAGTCAAGGATAAAATCACTTTCATGGCGACCGGTGCCTCTCACCTGTGCGAGCAATTGGGCGTTTTTACACCCAAATCGCTTGCCCGTACGCAATTGTCCGCCGGTGAAGTGGGTTTTATTATTACCGGCATTAAAGAACTGGAACATGCCAAGGTGGGTGATACCATTACCCTGGCAAACAAGCCGGCCGAGTCGCCTTTGCCCGGGTTTAAAGAAGTCAAGCCACAGGTTTTTGCCGGCCTGTATCCCGTTGAAAGCAGTGAATATGACCAGTTGCGCGATTCATTGGAAAAACTCAAGCTTAACGATGCCGCCTTGATGTTCGAGCCCGAAGTGTCACAGGCATTGGGCTTTGGTTTCCGTTGCGGTTTCCTGGGTTTGCTGCACATGGAAATTGTGCAAGAGCGCCTTGAACGCGAGTTTGACATGGACATCATTACTACCGCACCTTCGGTGGTTTATGAAGTTGAAAAAAATGATGGCGACGTCATCATGATTGAAAGTCCTGCACGGATGCCCGACATCGGCCAGATTAACGATATCCGTGAACCCGTGGTTACCGTCACCCTGTTCATGCCACAGGAATATGTCGGTGCCGTCATTACCCTGTGTACGGCCAAGCGGGGCATTCAACGGAACATGAGTTACCATGGCCGTCAAGTTCACCTGATTTATGAAATTCCGCTGGCGGAAATCGTTCTTGATTTCTTTGATCGCCTGAAATCGGTGTCGCGCGGTTATGCCTCCATGGATTACGAGTTCCTTGAATACCGTTCTGCCGATGTGGTCAGGGTTGACCTGCTCATTAACGGAGACAGGGTAGATGCCCTGTCCATGATTGTTCACCGTGCCAATGCCCGTTATCGTGGCCGTGAAGTGGTTTCCAAAATGCGTGGCCTGATTCCTCGCCAAATGTATGATGTTGCCATTCAGGCGGCCATCGGTGCCGAAGTCATTGCCCGTGAGAACGTGAAAGCGCTTCGCAAGAACGTGTTGGCCAAGTGTTATGGCGGTGATATCAGCCGTAAGAAAAAGCTGCTTGAAAAACAAAAAGCAGGTAAAAAACGCATGAAGCAGGTTGGCAGTGTGGAAATCCCGCAGGAAGCCTTCCTGGCCATCCTTCAGGTTGACGATAAATAACTGGAAAAATAAGAGATTACAGAATGGATTTTGCTTTAATTTTATTTGTATTGCTGTTGGTTACCGCAGTAATCAAGCTGTTTGACAAGGTTGTTCTTAAGCCGCGGCGTACTGAACAATATGGTGAAGAGCAGGAAAATTACAGGCCTTGGTGGGTTGAGTACTCGATCAGTTTTTTTCCGGTGATCCTGTTTGTGTTCATTTTGCGTTCATTCGTGGTAGAGCCATTTCGCATTCCTTCTGGCTCCATGCTGCCCACTCTGCAAGATGGCGACATGATTCTGGTGAACAAATTCAATTACGGTATTCGTTTGCCTATCGTTGACCAGAAAATTATTCCACTGGGGGACCCCCAAAAAGGCGATGTCGTGGTATTTCGCTATCCTGTCAATCCTGATATTGATTACATCAAGCGGGTGGTTGGCGTACCGGGTGATACCGTGACTTATGTTGGCAAACGCCTGTTCATTAACGGGGAAGCGGTTGAAACCACTGCTCTTGGCCCTTATGTCAACCCCTCTCAACAGGCAGGCAATCCGCTTAAATTGCAGGAAAAGATGGGTGAAACGTCTCATGAAATCCTGAATATGCCTGGTAACGGTGCCTATCTTTCAGGTCGTCAGTTTCCGTTTTCACAGAATTGTGAATATGCCGCCAGTGACTTTAAATGTACGGTGCCGGAAGGCCATTATTTTGTCATGGGCGACAACCGGGACAATAGTGAAGACAGCCGTTATTGGGGCTTTGTGCCCGATAACTATCTAGTTGGCAAGGCTTTCTTTGTCTGGATGAATTTTGGAGACCTGGGTCGGATTGGCTCAATTAAATAATGAATTTAACGCAATTGGAAACCCGACTGGGCTATAAGTTTAAAGACCAGCGTTTATTGATACAGGCATTAACGCACCGCAGCCATAGTGCCAGCCATAATGAACGCTTTGAATTTTTGGGTGACTCCATCCTGAATTTTGCGGTTGCCGCCATTTTGTTTCATAAATTACCACATGTTGATGAAGGTGACTTATCCCGTATCCGTGCCAGTCTTGTGAAGCAGGGAACGCTTGCCGACATCGCCACTAAGCTTGATTTATCCAATTTTCTCAGGTTGGGTGAAGGAGAACTTAAAAGCGGCGGGTTTCGTCGCCCGTCTATTCTGGCCGATGCCGTTGAGGCTATTTTTGGTGCCATCTATTTGGACTCCAGTAGTGATCAGGCACATGAGGTGATTAAAGGCCTGTACAGTCCCATTTTGGAAACTGTCGACTTCAATACCTTGGGTAAAGATGCCAAAACGCTGTTGCAGGAAGTGCTGCAAGGTCGAAAGTATGCCTTGCCGGCTTATAATGTCATTGCCACCTTGGGTGCCGCCCATGACCAGCAATTCGAGGTTGAGTGTCTGATAGCCGAACTGGATGTCAGGGTACAGGCCAGCGGCAGCAGCCGCCGCGCGGCCGAACAGGCCGCTGCCGCACTGGCGCTGGCCGAACTTGAACAAATACTGCCCAAAAAGAAGGGTACCGCCAAACAAGTACGCAAGGTGGCACAGCTCAGCTTGTCCGTTGCCGTGGAACAGGATAGAAAATGACTCAGGAAATACCCTTCAAAACCGGATTTATCGCGGTGGTGGGGCGCCCCAACGTGGGTAAATCCACACTAACCAATGCGCTTATTGGCAGTAAGATTTCCATTGTCTCGCGCAAGGCACAAACCACCCGTCACCGTATTCATGGTGTACTTACCCGTGATCGGGAGCAGTTTGTTTTTGTGGATACCCCGGGTTTCCAAACCCGTCATGGCGGTGCCATGAACCGCATGATGAACCGTGTTGTCACCCAGGCGCTGGCCGATGTGGACGTGGTGTTACATGTGGTTGAAGCGGGTAAATGGTCGGTAGGCGATGACAATATCGTGCCGCTATTGCCATCATCCAAAAAGTGCATTCTGGTGATCAGCAAGGTTGATACCTTAAAAAACAAAAACGAAATGTTTGATTTTGTTGGCAATATCATGAGCAAGTTTAGCTACGATGCCGTCGTTCCGCTAAGTGCTGTCAAGAAAATCCAGCTGGATACCTTGCTCGATGAAATTTCCCGACGCCTGCCCGAGGGCGAGCCCATGTTCGAGGAAGATGCCCTGACTGACCGTTCCATCCGTTTTATTGCGGCTGAACTGATCCGGGAAAAAATCTTTCGCCTGGTGGGCGATGAGTTGCCTTATGCCTGCACGGTCG
>CAZPNE010000014.1:0-23041 GCA_964588255.1 uncultured Advenella sp.
CGCCGGCACCTTCAAGACCTTTGTTAATAAACAGCTGCATTTTGCCACTGGCAGGCAGGCGTCGGTTGCATTGCACGACTTCAACCTGCCCGGCACGGTCTGACAGATAATCCAGAGACTGCTTTAACAATTCGAGTTTTTCCTGCTGCCCCAATACCCGCACCGGAATTTGCTCACCATAGCCGGTCGCCGTGCAAACGGCTTTTTGGGCTAGCGACTGGGGATTGACCGGTGCCGTGAAGTTAATCACAAAGGCCTGATCTTCGTCGACCTGATCACCGTAGGGCACGACATAATCCACCCGGGGACCGCCCGTATTGAACGTGTATTGGGGTTTTGACTGCACGGCCTTGCCTTGCTGGTCACGAAAAGCGGTATTGGGAGTCATGGTGCAGGTCACACCAGAAGGTACCCTGCCTTCAAAATCATAAGACCAGTTGGAAACGTCGCTCCATTTTCCATGGCCTGTCAGGGTGGGGTGATCGCATTTAACCAACAGGGGATCGGGGCTGTCCGCACGTCCAAGACGAATCACCGGCTCACTGAAACGAGCCTTGATGCTGCTGACTTCATTAATACGCCCGGTGGGTATCAGTGACGCTATTTCTGCCGCCTGTCCCACAGAAGCCGTACTGGCCAGCAAGACAAAACCCAAGGACACAAAATGCCTTTTATACATTTCCCCTACCCCTATTTTTTTAAAGGGCATCGGCTGATGCCATAATTTTTACGTTCTATTCTGAACCGTTATTATGGCATCAGTTTGAAATGTAATAAAGTTTTACTTACCGGGTAAAAATTTATTGGGTAAAGCGTTGTTGCAGGATATCAACGGCAGGCAATGTCTTGCCTTCCAGGAATTCCAGGAAAGCACCACCACCGGTAGAGATATAGCCAACTTTGTCGGCAATGCCAAACTTGGCAATCGCAGCCAGGGTGTCACCACCGCCGGCAATTGAAAACCCTTCCGAGTCGGCAATCGCTTCGGCAATTTTTTTCGTGCCATTGGCAAACGCGTCGAACTCGAACACGCCCACGGGACCGTTCCAGACAATGGTTCCGGCATTTTTCAGGATCTCGGCCAGGGTATTGGCGGTTTGCCCGCCAATATCAAAAATCATGTCGTCATCGGCCACGTCGGTAGCCGCCTTTTCAGTAGCGGGTGTCTCGGCAGAAAAAGACTTGCCACAAACCACATCAACCGGAATGGGGACACCGGCACCACGCTTGGCCATGATATCAATTACGGTTTTGGCCTGGTCTATTTGATCAGGTTCGGCCAGGGATTTGCCAATATTCAGGCCACTGGCCAACATGAAGGTATTGGCAATACCGCCGCCTACCACCAGCTGGTCGACACGTTCGGCCAAAGCTTGCAAGATGGACAGTTTGCTGGATACCTTGGAACCACCCACAATCGCCACCATTGGACGCTTGGGGTTTTGTAGCACACGTCCCAGGGCTGACAGTTCGGCTTCAAGAAGCGGACCGGCACAAACTACCGGCGCAAACCGGGCCATGCCGTGCGTGGTGGCTTCGGCACGGTGAGCCGTACCGAATGCATCATTAACGTAAACATCACAAAGCGCGGCCATTTTACGGGACAGGGCTTCGTCATTCTTTTTCTCGCCCACATTAACGCGGCAATTCTCCAGCAATACAACCTGTCCGGGAGCCACTTCAAAGCCACCATCAACCCAGTCCTGAAGCAGTTCTACAGGCTGACCCAGCAATTCGGACAAACGGGCAGCCACCGGTGCCAGGCTGTCTTTATCGGTCAGGGTGCCTTCAGTGGGACGCCCCAGATGGGAAGTCACCAAGACGGCAGCACCGGCTTCCAGTGCCATTTTAATGGCCGGCACCGAAGCACGGACACGGGTGTCTTCGGTAATAATGCCTTGATCATTCAGGGGTACATTTAAATCGGAACGGATAAACACACGTTTACCGTTGAGTTGATCCGCCTTGGCCAGTGCGGAAAGCGTTTGAACGTTTACCATTATTTTTGCAGGTCCTTAATTTATGATTATCGACTGCATGGAGCAGGCCTTTTCATACAGACCGCGCATCCATTCATTGTGATTTGACAAAATTGATTGTGATAAGGAAAAACGGCATCGTGAAGAACCGGATGCCGTTTTTCGTGAATTGCTGAATGAACTGATTATTTGGCGTTCATTAAGGCAACAGTGGTATCAAGCATACGATTGGAGAAGCCCCACTCGTTGTCATACCAGGAAGCAACCTTAACCAGTTTGCCAGAAACTTTGGTCAAGGTGGCATCGAATGAGCTGGAAGCCGGGTTATGGTTGAAGTCGATGGAAACCAGCGGTGCTTCGTTGTAATCCAGAATACCTTTCAAGGCACCTTCAGATGCGGTTTTCAGGATAGCGTTAACTTCCTCAACGGTTGTTTCACGGCTGGCGATGAAAGACAGGTCTACCATGGAAACGTTGATGGTGGGAACGCGAATGGCGTAGCCATCGAGTTTGCCATTCAGTTCAGGCAATACCAGGCCAACCGCAGCGGCAGCACCGGTTTTGGTCGGGATCATGCTCATGGTGGCAGAACGTGCACGACGCAAGTCTTCGTGGTAGACGTCGGTTAAGACCTGGTCATTGGTGTACGCATGAACCGTTGTCATCAAACCGGTTTCAAGACCCAGGGCAGCATGCAATGGCTGAACCAGCGGAGCCAGGCAGTTGGTGGTGCAAGATGCGTTTGAAATAACAGTATCGGTCGCTTTCAGGACCTGGTGGTTAACACCGTATACGATTGTTGCATCAACATCTTTGCCGCCAGGTGCGGAAATGATCACTTTTTTGGCACCACCTTGCAGGTGGGCACTGGCTTTTTCTTTGCTGGTGAAAAAACCGGTACATTCCAGTACCACGTCAACATTCAGCTCGCCCCATGGCAATTCTGCCGGATTACGGTTTGCCAACACACGGATTTTGTCACCGTTAACCACCATGTAATCGCCATCAACCGTTACCGTGCCAGGGAACTTGCCGTGGGCGGTATCATACTGGGTTAAATGGGCGTTGGTTTTAGGGTCGCCCAAATCATTGATAGCGACGATTTCAATATCATGTGATTTGCCACTTTCGTAGTGGGCACGTAATACGTTGCGGCCGATACGACCGTATCCATTGATTGCAACACGAATGGTCATTACATTCTCTCCTGGTTTATAAAACTTGCTTGACTGCATCGGCCACTTTTTCGGAAGTCAGGCCAAAATGTTTGAATAAAACGCCAGCGGGTGCCGATTCACCGTAGGTATCAATACCCACCACAGCGCCATCACGTCCGGTATATTTATACCAAATAGAAGATACCCCTGCCTCGACGGCGACACAAGGCAACGCTTTTGGTAAAACAGAATCTTTCCATTCTTTTGACTGGCGGTCAAATACATTGGTGCTTGGCATGGAAACCACACGCACCGGAATATTTTCACCGGCCAGGGCTTCCTGGGCTTTTAGGGCAATTTCAATTTCAGAGCCTGTGGCAATAATAATGGCTTTTGCCTGATCGGCATCGCGCAAGACATAACCCCCCTTTTCAATATTGGCCAGCACTTCGGGGCTGCGCTCAACAAAAGGCAAGTTTTGACGCGACAACAGCAAGGCACTGGGACCGCCATTTTTTACACGGGTACCCACACTGGCAGGACGGCTTACCGAGGCCTTCCAGGCAATGGCAGTTTCAATGGTATCGCAAGGACGCCAGACATCCAGGTTGGGGATCAGGCGCAGGCTGGCGGCATGTTCAACTGACTGGTGAGTTGGACCATCTTCTCCCAGACCGATGGAGTCATGCGTGAACACATGCACTACGCGTTGTTTCATGAGCGCGGCCATGCGAATCGCATTGCGGGAATAATCGGAGAACGTAAGGAAAGTGCCACCAAATGGCAGGTAACCGCCATGCAGGGCAATACCGTTCATGATACCGGCCATGCCGAATTCACGTACACCATAGTTGATGTGACGGCCAAACTGCAGGCCATTGCCCGTGGCACGAACCGGTGCCACCCCTTTCCAGTCGGTGAAGTTGGAGCCGGTCAAGTCGGCGGAGCCACCCAGGAATTCGGGCAGGATTTCAGCCAGGGCAGCAATCGCAAACTGGGAAGCCTTACGTGAAGCAACGGTTTCGGCTTTATTAACGGTCTCTTGCAAGTAAGCATTGAATTGATCGGCAAAACCGGCAGGCAGTTCGCCATTCATGCGGCGGGCCAGTTCTTTGGCTTGCTCGGGAAATGCTTGTGTGTACTGGTCAAAGCGGGTTTGCCATTCATCTTGCAACTGAATGCCACGCTCTACCTGGCTCCAGCCCTGGTAAATTTCGCTGGAAATTTCAAAGGCGGGCAGATCCCAGCCAATCGCGGTACGGGTTGCCTCGATCTCGGCGGCCCCCAGTGGTGAACCATGCACTTTTTCAGAGCCGGCCATATTGGGCGCACCTTTACCGATAACCGTTTTGCAGCAGATAAGGGTAGGGCCGGTGTTTGCGCCCAGCGCAGATTCTTTGGCCTGTGCAATGGCACGATCAACGGCGTCTACATCGTGGCCGTCCACATCGCGAATCACATTCCAGCCATAAGCTTCAAAGCGTTTGGGGGTGTCATCGGCAAACCAGTTTTGTACCTGGCCATCGATGGAAATGCCATTGTCATCGTACAGGACGATCAAACGGGAAAGCTTTAGCGTGCCAGCCAATGAAGCCACTTCGTGGGAAATACCTTCCATAAGACAACCATCACCCACAAAAGTATAGGTGAAGTGATCAATAACAGACAAGCCGGGCTTGTTGAATTCCTCTGCCAGCAGACGCTCTGCAAGGGCAAAACCAACGGCATTGGCAATACCCTGCCCCAGCGGACCAGTAGTGGTTTCAACACCAGCGGTAATACCCACTTCGGGGTGCCCCGGGGTTTGGGAATGCAGCTGGCGGAAGTTTTTCAGTTCCTCGATGGAAAGATCGTAGCCGGTAAGGTGCAGCAAGGCATATAAAAGCATGGAACCATGACCATTGGACAGCACGAAGCGGTCACGATCAAACCAGGCCGGGTTTTGCGGATTATGACGCAAATGCCGTGTCCATAAAGCCTGTGCAATTTCTGCCATACCCATGGGGGCACCGGGATGACCGGAATTTGCCTTTTGAACGGCATCCATGGCAAGCGCACGGATTGCATTTGAAAGAAGTGACGGATTATTGCTTGTGGCAGTATTCTTCATGTGTGTCCTATCTTGCGATATATATACTATCTTGCGAACAAATTTTTTCAATAACCTGTAATTTTAGCACTCTAAACCTTGCACTTTGCCGACGGCCTGTATAAAGTAAAATTTATCCATGCAATTGCCTGGCCTGCAGGGAAAAATTTACGCACAGACCCGTCATCTGTCCCTGTTAATCAGGATTAACCTCTTTACTCATACTGTTTATTTTCAATGGCTACTCCCCGGTTTTATTGTCCCATCCCACTGCCCCTTAACCAAACCATCGCCCTGCCCGACAATGTCGCCCACCATGCCTCGCGGGCCCTGCGCCTGCGAGAAGGTGACGAAATCGTCCTGTTTGACGGGAAACAGGGTCAATACCACGCTGAACTGTTATTCACGAACGGCAAGGCAATGGCCAATATCAAGCACTTCAATGCGCAAGAACATGAACTCAAGGGCAAAATCACCCTGGTCCAGGGCCTGCCTTCAGGCGATAAAATGGACTGGATTATCGAAAAAGCCAGCGAACTGGGCGTACAGCATCTGATACCTGTCCAGGCCGAACGCAGTGTGCTGAACCTAACCGGCAACCGACTCGAGAAGCGGCAGGATCATTGGGAGAAAGTGGCCATTTCAGCCGGAGAACAATGCGGAAGGAACCGGATATTGCAAATAGAGCCTCTGCAAACACTGGCCAAGTTTGTAGCCAACCATGCCCATCTGAATCACAAGCTGCTGTGTCACCCTGAAGGAGGCACAGATCTTGCCTCTTATTTAAAGGCACAGACCGATCTCAAGGAAATTTGCCTGATTGTGGGTCCCGAAGGGGGGTGGTCAGACAGGGAGCTGAATTTACTCACAAAAAATGGCGCTAGCCAAATTACTTATGGAACAAGGGTTCTGCGTACAGAAACAGCAGGCCTCGCACTTACAGCAGCCTGCTCGGCATTAATGGACTGGATTTGAGCGCAGCAGGTCAGGCCAAACCAGAGCGGTCGTTTCCTACACGTTTTGTTGGTTTTTATTTAACCTGGCTTTCGCCATAAGGCGCGGGTGCCACACCAGGCTCAGGATCGGAATGCTTACCCACATGCTCTATTGAATACACAAAAACCCGTTCCTTGTCGGTCGCAAACTCAAGGGTATCATTCAGGATTCCCTGAATATCCTGGGTATCGTCAGACAGGGATGGATCACCCGAGTGCAGGTTATTAATCCAGAGCACCATGCCTTTTTTCTGGTCTAGCAGGGTTTCTCCCAGACAGTCCAGCAAGGCATCCATGTTATTACCAAAGAAAACCGGGTAATCCACGGCTTTGGCCAACGCCCTTAAAATGGCGGAACGATTCCTGGCCTTATCACAATTGGCGGCAAAAAATGTCAGGCCCATTTTTTCAGCCAAGGCAGCAACTTCTTCCTGCTTCTGGGCGTTAGGCTTGATTTCTCCGCCTGAGGACAGGATCGTCGTTAAAGCTTGTTCTGATTTCTTACTCATGATACGCCCTCATTAAAAAACAACTTAATTTCATCTATTCGCTGCATCGTATCCACATAAGCAAGATTTATCAACTCTGTTGTAAAATCCGCCTCAAATAATAAATGGGAAGCAACGATACTCCCGGTATGAACACCACCTTTGGAAGAGACGCCCAAGACGCGCAAAAACGCACGCACAGTCTGCGGCATGCAATTTAAATGCATCATGGCGATTTCGTCAATAGATTTGCTTGGACTTAGCGTAAGAACATTAATAGTTTTTAAGGCTGGACTGAAATTACTCTCTTTGGGAACAACTTTTAACAAAGCGTTGATGCGGTGAATCCGCTCCAGATCAATAGAAAGACCATCCACAAAAATATCCGAAAGGGCATGCCCGCCCAGCTGGGCCAGGGTTGGATAATTCTCTGAGCAGTGGTCTAAAGAAACCTCTTCCTGAGTGTTGTGGTCGGTCGTGCTGATGACCACCACCTTTTCCGCCCCAAGGTGAATCGCAGGACTAATCGGCGCCAATTGCCGCATGGAACCATCACCACACCACTCGGTATGTGCCTGGACAGGAAGACATTGTGCAGGAAAAACAAACGGGATAGCGCTGGATGCCATTAAATGACTCAAATTGATGTCACAGGACACCGATTTTCGCCTGACACCCTGCCATTCCTGCATGGTGTGCTTGGACTGGTAAAACGTTAAATGGGTACCTGTGGTGTAGCTGGTTGCCGTAATAGCCAACGCCGTCAGATCATGATTGGCAAGGTTATGCCTGAGGTTCTCAAAGTGCATAAACTGACCCAGCAAATGTGCCAATGGCCGGTTATTCAGCAAAGACCTGGGGCTTTGTGCCCTCATAAACGGGCTGGCCCAACCAAACATGAGCAATGATAGCCAGCGGGTTGCGTTACCAAAAACCCCCACCGGATCAGAGCGGTATACCTGGCTGGTTTTGATATTACTCCAGATATGACGCAGGCGCCTGACTGAAGCATGTGGAAAAGCGGCCCGGCAGGCATATCCTGTTGCATTGATTGCCCCGGCGGAGGAGCCGCAAATAATCCCGAACGGATTACGGAAGTTGGGGCTGCGGTTAGGATCGAGGATATCAAGCAGGGCCCAAAGTACCCCTACCTGATAAGCAGCCTTGGCTCCGCCACCGGTAAACACCAATCCAACCGGTGTTTCCCGGTGTGAACCGATATGATCAGAGGCCGGTGAATTTTTTTCTGGGTGTATTGGCATCTACAACCGTCAATGCCGTCATATTGACAATGCGACGCACTGTCGAACTGGCGGTAAGAATGTGAACGGGTGCATTGACCCCCAGCAAGAACGGTCCCACCGCCACGTTACCTCCGGCACATGTTTTAAGCAGGTTATAGGCAATATTGCCAGCATCCACATTGGGGCAAATCAACAGGTTGGCACTGCCCGACAAGGTGCTTGATGGCAGAATACGCTTGCGGACATCTTCATCAAGCGCCGCATCCGCGTGCATTTCACCGTCAATTTCCAGCCCTGGTTCCTGCTCACGGATAATCTCAAGGGCTTCACGCATCTTGGATCCGGACATCGGGTTATCGGTACCGAAGTTGGAACTGGATAACAAAGCAACCTTGGGCTCAAGCTGCAAATGACGCATTTCTTCAGCGGCCATCCGGGTAATTTCAGCAATTTCCGCTGCAGTAGGATCGGCATTCACATGGGTATCCGCCACGGCAACCGTCCGCTCGGACATAAGCAGGATATTCATGGCACCGTAAGTCGTGATACCTGGCACCTTGCCGATGACCTGATCAACCAGGCGCAAGTGATTGGCATAGGTACCCACCGTACCGCAAATCATGCCATCGGCATCACCCAGTTTAACCATCATGGCACCAATCAGGGTTAGGCGACGACGCATTTCAACACGGGCAAATTCCTGGGTTACCCCTTTGCGATTCATCATTTCCCAGTAGCTCATCCAGTACTGTTTGAAACGGGGATCATGCTCGGAGTTGGTGACATCAACATCTTCGCCAAGACGGATTCGCAGGCCAAATTGGCGAATACGATTTTCAAGAACGGCGGGACGGCCAACCAGGATGGGACGGCAAATTTTTTCATCAACCAGAACCTGTACCGCCCGCAAAACACGCTCATCCTCACCTTCGGTAAACACGATACGGGATTTACCGCCGTCGCGAACATATGAGCGAGCCAGCGAGAACATGGGTTTCATGAAAGAGCCGGAATGATAAACAAACTGCTGCAACTGCTCCGCGTAGGCCTCGAGATCTTCAATAGGACGGGTGGCGACACCATCTTCCATGGCCGCCTTGGCCACGGCAGGGGCAATCCTGACAATCAGGCGGGGATCAAAAGGTTTGGGAATAAGGTATCCCGGGCCAAAATCAAGCTGATTGCCACCATAAGCGGCTGCCACAATATCGTTGGGCTCTTCTTGGGCCAGTTTGCAAATAGCATGCACCACCGCTTTTTCCATGCCACGGGTAATCGTGGTTGCGCCAACATCAAGAGCACCTCTGAAAATATAGGGGAAGCAAAGCACGTTATTAACCTGGTTAGGGTAATCGGAACGGCCTGTAGCCATCACGACGTCATCACGAACGGCATGCGCGTCTTCGGGCAGGATTTCGGGGCTAGGATTGGCCAAGGCCAGAATCAGCGGATTACGCTTCATTTTCACTAACATTTCGGGTTTAAGCACGCCACCGGCGGACAAACCCAGAAACGCATCGGCGTCTTCCATGATTTCGGCCAGTTTACGCAATGGGGTCTCTTGGGCAAAGCGCTCCTTGGCAGGATCCATCAATTCCTTGCGTCCCTTGTAAACCACACCCTCAATATCGGAGACCCAGATATTTTCAATCGGCAACCCCATATCAACCAGCAAATCAAGGCACGCAAGTGCAGCCGCCCCGGCTCCGGACGCCACCAGTTTAATAGTTTTGATATCCTTGCCAACCACCTTCAGGCCATTTAAAAAGGCCGAGACAACGGTAATGGCGGTGCCATGCTGGTCATCATGAAAAACCGGGATTTTCATGCGCTCACGCAGTTTTTTCTCTACCAGAAAGCATTCGGGCGCCTTGATATCTTCAAGGTTGATGCCACCAAAAGTGGGCTCAAGACCAGCAATGATCTCAACCAGTTTCTCGGGGTCGTTCTCGTTAATTTCAATATCAAAAACATCAATACCGGCAAACTTCTTGAACAAGACCGCCTTGCCTTCCATAACTGGCTTGGAGGCCAAGGGGCCGATATTACCCAGACCCAGCACGGCAGTCCCGTTGGTAATAACACCAACCAGGTTACCACGGGCAGTATATTGAATGGCATTGACAGGATTGCTGACGATTTCATCGCACGCCGCCGCCACGCCTGGTGAATACGCCAGCGCCAGATCGCGCTGGTTTGACAATTGCTTGGTGGGCGTTACGGAAATCTTGCCAGGACGGCCTTTTTTATGATATTCCAAAGCAGCAGCGCGTAAACTTTCATCCATTTTTGAATCCTGTACTGACTAGTGTATGAGTATTGAGCTCTCTATAATACGAAAAATACGACTGAATTGCACGATGAATCACTTAATTTGTGCGCCTATTCCAAAAAGATGGCTTGCCAGCCTTTTTCCGCCCACCTTTCAAAGACATTCATCCAGATACAAAAACACACCGGATGGGTCAAACAATCCCTTGATTCTTCCTTCTACATGGGTAATCGAGTGAACCAACCGTTCCCGCTCTTGCTGACTTAACATAACCTTGCCTGACGTCACTGCCGGGGCTTCTGGCATTTTGCGGATAACCATTTCCTGGGACCAGACCAGTGTTGCCCGATGCCCCAAAAACAATCGGGCCAGATTAATATCCGCATGAAGGGCCTTGAGGGCATCCAGCCTGTACGAAAACGGCCAGCAAGCCAGGCCCAGGCTCCACTCGACATCGTCTTCACGCAAAAGCTCAAACAGGTTGGGAATAATTCTTTGCAAGGATGGAATAGAAAGCGGAGATTCATCATTAACGCCAAAGCCACCCAGAACAGCAGTTTTGCCATCGGCAAACATGACATGAATCCGCTCCAGGCCCGATGTATGGGTATAACCGGGCCGGGCATCATGATACTCAGGGCTTGCCAGCCAGTGTGAAAGCGTCACATCGGCCGGCACCTGCTCGAATTGCCGGTAACCCAGCGCCAACATTTGCCCGGCAGTCGCTGCCGGCTGGACCAAACAGGCGCTGTCTCCCAATGGCTCCACCAGCGACAGGGACGGGTCCAACCTGACACTCAGACTGGATCGGCCAATGACGTTATCCCGCACGGAAATGCCTTCCAGCACCATTGCCGTATCATATTCCGCACACAGCGCCTGTAAATGCAGTGCATCAGCAAGCCGGCCGATGGTTACCGAAGCGGCGCCATAACCTTCAAGCACACCCTCATCGTGGATTTGCCCCTTGACAGAGCGGGCCACCCGTTGACAGAAATTTTGCCATGGGCTCTGCCTAACCGCTTTTTTGCCAAAACTCAAAAATGAACGACGGTTCATGGTCATAATGCATTGCCACCTGAAAACAATTAAACAGACTTGCACATTTTAAGTGCTTTACCGCGGATGTGAATGACGGAATGCCATTCACAAACTACAATTCATTATTATATTCAGCCGAATTACCTTTTTTCGGCTTGTGTCTGCTGTTTTATTTTTTTGCTGCCGAGCTTACAATGTCACGTATTGCCAACCGAATTGAAGAAGCCCTGACTTTTCAGGCTATGGAAGTTACCAAAACAGCCCAAAAACTAAAAGAACAGGGGCGGGATATTATCAGTCTAGGCATCGGTGAGCCCGATTTCACCGCCCCCAGCATTGTTGTTGAAACTCTTAATCATGCGGCAGAGGCCGGTTTAAGCGGTTACAGCCCGGCACTGGGTATTATGCCGTTACGGGCGGAAATTGCCAACTTTTACCAAAACAAGTTTGGTGCCTGCGTCAATCCCGAGCAGGTTATTATCACCTCGGGCGCTTCAGGTGCCTTATCCCTGGCCTGCTTAAGCACACTGAACCCTGGCGATGAAATCCTGATGCCAGACCCAGCCTATCCCGCCAATAACAATTTTATTATTTGCGCCGGTGCAAAACCCCGTTTAATTCCCTGCAACGCAGAAGATCGATTCCAACTTTCAGCCGAAAAAATCATTGCCCACTGGAACAGCAACACCCGTGGTGTCCTGATTGCCTCTCCGGGCAACCCAACCGGTACCTCCATCGACAGGGAAGAACTGGAAAAAATTATCAAGGCGGTTAAAGCGCGCAACGGCCTGGTGATCATGGATGAGATTTACCTTGGCCTGAGCTATGATCGCGCCCCGGTTTCAGCCTTGACCATCGACCCTGACATCATTGTCATTAACAGTTTTTCAAAATATTTTCATATGACCGGCTGGCGTCTGGGCTGGATGATCGTCCCCCAAGACATTGTGCCCGCCGTGGAAAAACTGGCCAGCAGCCTGTGCATTTGCCCTCCTACACTTGCCCAGCATGCTGCCATTACCTGCTTTACCGATGAGGCCATGGCTATTTACGAAAAACGCAGGCTCGCCTTTAAAGAACGCAGGGATTACCTGTTACCCGAGCTTGAACGACTGAAACTGAAAGTACCGGTGGTACCCGATGGCGCCTTCTACATTTATGCCGATATCAGCTATTACGCCGATGATAGCAACGTGTTTGCCCAGGACCTGCTGAATGAAACCGGTGTAGTGGTTATACCCGGACTTGATTTCGGACCGGAACATGCCAGCCGCATGATTCGGATTTCTTATGCAACCGGCCTGGACCGGCTGAAAGAGGCGATTGCCCGCATAGCACCGTTCTTGCAAAAACAGGCCGCCAGAAAATCAATAGAACTGCCCCAGGTTCTTGCTTAAAGGGATCCCCGACTCAAGCGCAATCCGTTTGCGCTCGGCCTGGACTCTTGCGGCATACCCGCTACCCCCATTGGGACCGGTTGCCCCAACGTAACAGGCCAACCCCCCATCTACCGAGCCCCTGCGTTTAATACAGTCACGCAGGATCCGGGTACCTACCCGGACATTGGCCACCGGGTTCAGGGCGGACAGCTTGCCACCATAAAACTCATCAAACTTTTCAGCATGCACCCTGGTCAGCACTTGCATCAACCCCTGTGCACCCACATGACTCTCGGCAAAAGGGTTATAACGTGACTCAACCGCAATAACCCCCAGCACCAACAATGGGTCAAGGTCTTTTTCACGGGCTGTTTCATAAACGCTAAGAATCAGCGAACCGGTCACATTACGGGCCACCTTGAATTTGCGGGCAATATAGTCCCTTAACAACTGTGCCTGCTCTGCCGACACACCAGGCAGGCTGAACTGCGGCTGATCAATTGTCAGATTGGCAAAAAAGCCCTTTTCAGTTGCGGCCTCTTCCCCGCTCACCACCGCCGCAGAAACCTCTTTTCTGGACCGCTCATATTGATCATTCACCGCAAACAGACTAAGAAAATCCTGTTCGGACACTATGGAATTATCGGGTTCAAGTACCTCCAGTACGGCCAGCCGTACCTGCTGGAACCGGTCTTGCGCCGCCGGCAAGATAAATATTGCGGCAACCAGTACCGTTGCCGCAATACCAAGATACATAACCATTAAGCGAATAAAATCATGAACAAAAGAAACGACTCCCTGACGAATCTGTCGGGTTTCAGGGCTGATATCAAACAAAGCCATCCTTAATTTCCAGCAAGAGGGAAAACCCCAAATATAACCCGAAAATCCATTCACTCATAAAATATCAGACAGGTCCGGTTGCCAAACCCGGCAAACAGGTACACCGACATCCGCCGGATATCCTATAATGAATCTTCTTTATCAAACTCTGATAGGTCGAATAAATTGAAATACCGTGACCTGCGTGACTTCCTCAGTCAGCTCGAAAAACTGAATAACCTGAAAGCCATTCAAACACCGGTTTCCACCCATCTTGAAATGACGGAAATCAGCGATCGCGTATTACGCAAGGAAGGGCCTGCCCTGCTTTTTGAAAAAGCCATGCACAATGGCCTGCCTTCTGACATCCCGGTTCTTGCCAACCTGTTTGGCACACCCCAGCGGGTTGCCTGGGGCATGGGTGCCGATAGCACCAGTGCCCTTAAAGAAATTGGTGAATTACTGGCTACCCTGCGAGAACCCGAAGCGCCCAAAAGCCTGAAAGACGCTTTTGGCAAAGTCTCCATGCTCAAATCCGCGCTCTGGGACATGGCACCCAAAATGCATCGCCACGCCCCTTGCCAGGAAATTATTTTTGAAGGCGATGACGTTGATCTTAACCGGCTGCCTATCCAGACCTGCTGGCCGGGCGATGTCGCCCCCCTGATTACCTGGGGTCTGGTTATTACCAAAGGGCCACTTGCCAAACGCCAGAACCTGGGTATTTACCGCCAGCAACTGATCGGTCGCAACAAGCTGATCATGCGTTGGCTGTCACATCGGGGCGGTGCCCTTGATTTTCGTGATTTCGCACTGGCCAATCCTGGCAAGCCATTTCCCATTGCGGTTGCGCTGGGCGCAGATCCCGCCACCATCCTGGGTGCCGTGACACCGGTCCCCGACAGCCTGTCGGAATACCAGTTTGCCGGTTTGCTGCGTGGTTCACGCACCGAACTGGTCAAGGCGATTGGCAGCGATTTGTCCATTCCGGCCTCGGCGGAAATTGTGCTTGAAGGGCATATCCTTCCCTCATCCGACCCACGCGCCCTGGCACCCTCGGTTCCTGAAGGCATGACACCCCCAAAACAGTCTGCTTATGAAATGGCGCTGGAAGGCCCTTATGGCGACCATACCGGCTATTACAACGAGCAGGACTGGTTCCCGGTCTTTACGGTTGAACGCATTACGATGCGCAAAAACCCCATTTACCATTCAACCTATACCGGCAAACCACCTGATGAGCCCGCTGTACTGGGAGTTGCCCTAAACGAGGTGTTTGTTCCCCTACTAAGAAAGCAACTACCTGAAATTGTTGATTTTTACCTGCCACCGGAAGGCTGCAGTTATCGGCTTGCTGTCGTTTCCATCCGCAAACAATATGCAGGCCATGCCAAACGGGTCATGTTTGGCGTCTGGAGCATTCTGCGTCAGTTCATGTATACCAAATTTATTATTGTGGTCGATGACGATGTGGACACCCGCGACTGGAAAGAAGTGATTTGGGCCATGACAACCCGGATGGACCCGGTACGGGATACGCTGCTGGTGGAAAACACACCTATTGATTATCTGGATTTCGCCTCTCCGGTGTCTGGCCTGGGTGGCAAGATGGGACTGGATGCCACCAATAAATGGCCCGGCGAAACCAATCGTGAATGGGGCACGCCCATTAAGATGGATGCCGATGTCAAAACCCGGGTGGATTCTCTATGGAAGGATCTGGGTTTGTAGCAACCGGTTGACGGGAAGGTGCTTTACTTTCCCGTCCCTGGAACTTGTTATAAACAAACCAGGAAACAGCCGCCAATACCACTGGCCTAAGCACTTTTGAACGGGTTTTGCTGGAACGTAGCAAAACCCGGCCAACCAACAGGCTAAGGCGAGGATTCTTTTCCAGGTAAGCAAACACCGTGGAAGGAATACCTGTCATGCGGGCCAAGCCAAGGTTGCCGCTTTGCAGGATTTGCTGCTTAAGTGCACGAGGTGAGGCTGACAGCCCCAGCTTTCTGAAACTCAGGCTGGCAATTTCCCGTTCAACGTCTATTCGGGCAACCAGCAGTCGCTTATGCTGCTCCCGTTCTTTTCGGTTCATGGGCGATCCTCTTTGACAGCAGGTGTTGTCCTTTTCATATACTGTGCATCGTCTTGCAGGGCGTTAACCGTCGCGGAAAATGGCAAACTTGACCTGATAAAATGGGCACGGATATACAAAAAACAAACAAGGGTAGCCAAGGCATGAAATAGCACCAGCCCCAGCAACACGGCAAAGCGGTATTCCGTGCTCCAAAAATACAGGCCAACCAATACCGTTGCGCTCATTAGGGCCAGCAGAAAAAAAACAAAGCCAAGCATGCCAAACAACAGCATGCCCAGCATACGTTCTTTCTCTTCGGCCAGTTCAAGTCCAAACAGTTCCAGGCGGGTGGCGGCAATTTTAAACAGACTGCCAACCGCATTTTTCAGATCATGCCTGATTGTCATAAAGGCGGTACCCTTTAATCCTTAACGACGGCCAATAATGACACCCAGCAGCAAACCGGCCAAGCCCACCATGCCAATTGAGCGCCATGGGTTTTCATGAACGTATTCATCAGTTACCCGAGCCGCTTCCTTACTTTGGACAATGGCTTTTTCCTGGGTTTCCTTGATGCCCTCGGTTGCCCTGTGAATGGCCCCCATCGCCCTTGCCCTTAATTCATGCGCTTTTTCTTCACCGGCCCCTGCTGCTTCTTTTAGCAAGATCTCTGCATCTTCAATGCTTTTGCGCAGGCTTTCCAGCAATTGCTCTTCAGTTTGCTCCAGACTTTTTCGTATTGCCATTTTTCTCTCCAAACAGTTAAGGGGGATTCAGCTCATCATATATGATTTTGGAAGCAACCATATAAAAAAGTATAAAAAATAACGGCTTATTACGCTATTGTATTAATAAAAAAACAAGACAACAGTGTAAGAGCCGTCTAACAAAAAACAAGACTGGCGGGTTATTGCTTAATCTTTCTGCCGGGTACCGAAAATCCGGTCACCGGCATCACCCAATCCAGGAATGATATAACCATTTTCATTCAGACATTCATCCACCGAAGCCGTATAAATTTCCACATCAGGATGAAGGCTGAGCACTTTTTCAATCCCTACGGGGGCTGCCACCAGTACCAGCGCACGGATTTCACGGCAACCGGCTGCCTTCAGCATATCAATGGTTGCCACCATGGAACCGCCGGTGGCCAACATTGGGTCGATAATCAGGGCCATTCGCTGATCCAGGTCATCCACCAGTTTTTTCAGGTAGGTGCCAGCCTCGAGGGTTTCTTCATTGCGGGCAATGCCAACGGCACTGACCTTGGCACCCGGAACCAGCGAAAGCACACCGTCCAGCATGCCAATACCGGCACGCAAGATGGGAACCACTGTCACTTTCTTGCCGGCAATTTTTTCCACTACAACATTACCGCACCACCCCTGGATGGTGGTGTCTTCAAGCGGAAAATCTTTGGTAGCCTCATAAGTGAGCAGTGCCGAAATTTCCTGGGCCAGTTCACGAAAACTTTTTGTACTAAGATCTGCTCTGCGCATAATGCCCAGTTTGTGTCTGATAAGGGGATGCCGGATCTCGTGGATGGCCATAATTTCTCCGATGAATTCATCAATACAATACTTAAGTCTGCCGGCATTGGAAAGGGCATAACTTTCCTGATCCATTCATTTCAATGGCACAGGGGTAAACTCGCTTTATAATAACCCCTTCAACGGCAATAACCATGCCGAATAATAATACGCCCTCCGATATTTTTCCAATTACCTTTGCTGTTTTCATGTATCAGATCAACAATACGCTAACTGTTGCCGACTTCAATTATGAGTTGCCA
Source organism: uncultured Advenella sp. (assembly GCA_964588255.1). Classification (GTDB taxonomy): domain Bacteria; phylum Pseudomonadota; class Gammaproteobacteria; order Burkholderiales; family Burkholderiaceae_B; genus Advenella. The sequence continues at coordinate 17,333 of CAZPNE010000014.1, forward strand.
CAAGCGCTTATCGCCCAAACACCACCGGCATCCCGCGGACAAAGCCGCCTGTTGCATATCGACCCGAAAAACCGGTTACACGACCTGGCCTTCGCCGATATCGTGAATCTGCTAAAGCCCAATGACCTGCTTGTCTTTAACAATACCAAGGTCATCAAGGCACGCCTGCATGGACAAAAACAAAGCGGCGGAAAAATAGAAGCCCTGATTGAACGCATTACTGAGCCCACCCGAGCCCTGGCGCATCTCAAATCCAGCAAGTCACCCAAGGCCGGTACCCGCCTGGTCTTTGAAAACGCCTTTGAGGTAGAAGTGCTTGGTCGCGAAGGTGAATTGTTTGATCTTCGTTTTCCAAACAATGTCCTGGACTTGCTGGATCAATACGGTGCAACACCCTTGCCTCCCTATATCCAGCACGATGCCGATTCATCCGATGAACAGCGTTATCAAACCGTATACGCCCAGGAACCCGGTGCCGTTGCCGCCCCAACAGCCGGCTTGCACTTTGACGATGTCCTGTTGCAGAAAATACAAGCCGCCGGTGTTGCCTGTGCCTTTGTGACCCTGCACGTGGGTGCGGGCACTTTTCAGCCAGTGCGCGCTGAACAGTTAAAAGACCATATCATGCATGCCGAATGGTATACCGTTGGACAGGAAACCGTGGATGCCATTTCGCAAACCCGCGCCAAAGGCGGACGCGTCATTGCCGTGGGGACCACCAGCGTACGGGCACTGGAATCAGCTGCTCATCAAGGCGGCCTTGCCGGACCGAAATGTCCGCAGGCCCACTCGGCCGACACACGCCTGTTCATTACGCCGGGCTATGAATTTCAGGTTATAGACGGGCTCCTTACCAATTTTCACCTGCCCCAGTCCACGCTACTTATGCTGGTTTCGGCACTGTGTGGTCTTGACACCATGCGCCAGGCCTATCAGCACGCCATCGGGCAGCAATACCGTTTTTTCAGCTATGGCGACGCCATGTTCATCGCGCCCCGCGCCTGAAGGCAAGGCACCCCACCACCCCGATCAAAATTATTTATATTGAAAAGATATGTCAGGACTCAAGTTTGAACTGTTAAAAACCGAAGGCAAGGCCCGCCGCGCCAGCATTACACTGAATCATGGTACCGTGCAAACACCCATGTTCATGCCGGTTGGCACCTACGGCAGCGTCAAGGCCATGTTGCCGCATGAACTGGAGGAAATCGGTTCCCAGGTTATTCTGGGCAACACCTTCCACCTTTGGTTGCGTCCGGGCACCGAAGTGATCGAAAAGCATGGCGGCTTGCATCAATTCATGCAATGGAACAAGCCCATACTGACTGATTCGGGTGGTTTTCAGGTATTCAGCCTTAGTGACCTGCGCAGCAAAATTACCGAAGAAGGGGTCAAATTCTCTTCTCCTATTGATGGTGCCAAGCTGTTGCTGACGCCAGAAGAGTCCATGCGTATCCAGCGCTCCCTGAATTCCGATATCGTCATGGTGTTTGATGAATGCACCCCTTACATGATTGATGGCCGCCCGGCCACCCAGGAAGAAGCGGCCCGCTCAATGCGCATGTCACTGCGCTGGGCCAAACGTTCCAAGGACGCCTTCAACCAGCTTGAAAACCCCAATGCCCTGTTTGGCATTGTTCAGGGCGGCATGTATGAATCCCTGCGTGATGAATCCCTGGCCGGCCTGACCGATATCGGTTTCCATGGTTATGCCATTGGGGGCCTGTCTGTGGGTGAACCCAAGGAAGACATGCTGCGTATTTTGCAGCACATCACCCACCAGTTGCCTGAAAACGCCCCCCGCTACCTGATGGGCGTTGGCACCCCCGAAGACCTGGTTGATGGCGTGTCTAATGGTGTGGACATGTTCGACTGCGTCATGCCGTCACGCAATGCCCGCAATGGCTGGCTATTTACCCGTTTTGGCGACATCAAGATCCGCAACGCCCGTTACCGGGATGACACCCGGCCACTGGATCCAAGCTGCCACTGTCATACCTGCAGCCACTTTTCCCGCGCCTATTTGCATCACCTGCAAAAAGCCAATGAAATTACCGGTGCCCGCCTGAATACGCTTCACAATCTGCATTACTATCTGAACCTGATGAAAGAAATGCGCACGGCACTGGATAACGGCACTTTTGCACAATGGAAAGAACAATTCGCAAAAGATCGTGCAAAAGGCATCGAATAATCAAGTTCCGCTACAATATCCCGTTAATATAATTATTTTTTTGGAGTCTCCCTATGTTGGTAACCGATTTATCACAAATTATTATTGCTCAAGCCGCCCCCGAGGGTGCCGCAGGCGGATTGATGAGCTTCCTGCCCATCATCCTCATGTTTGTGGTGCTTTACTTCATGATGATCCGCCCACAAATGAAACGCCAGAAAGAACATAAAGCCATGGTTGAAGCCCTGGCCAAAGGCGATGAAGTCATTACGTCAGGCGGCCTTCTGGGTAAAGTCAGCAAAGTAACCGATAACTACATTACCATTGAAGTCTCCGAACTGGCCGAAAAACCCGTAGAAGTCCTGCTACAGCGCGGCGCAGTTACCAATATACTGCCCAAAGGCACCATTAAATCACTATAAGGTGGCCCTGCCCTTAATCTTTTAAGGGCTTTCTTTTTTTAATTAACCTATTTATACGGCTACGGCATGAACCGCTATCCCCTCTGGAAATACCTAATGGTACTGGTTGCATTGGTAATCGGTATTGTTTACACCATCCCGAACTTTTTCGGGGAATCGCCTGCTGTTCAGGTTTCTAGCGCAAACGTTACACGCAAGGTAGATCAACAGCTGTTAAGCCGCGTTGACAACATCCTTAAACAAAACAACATTCCCTACACTGGCTCTTATTTTCAGCAAAATGGTCCAGTTGGCACTATCCGCATCCGCTTCGAGTCCACCGACAACCAGCTCAAGGCCAAAGACATCCTTGAGCGTAGCCTGAATACCAATACACAAGAGGCCGATTATACGGTTGCCCTGAACCTGCTGTCCGGATCTCCCGACTGGCTAACCCGTTTGGGGGCAAATCCGATGTACCTGGGTCTTGACTTGCGTGGTGGCGTCCACTTCCTGCTGCAGGTTGACATGAAAGGCGCACTGGAATCCCGCTATGACACCCTGACCACCGATATTCGCAGCATTCTTCGCGACCAGAAAATAAACGTCGAGTCCGTCAACAAGGTCGGATCCACCATTGTATCCACCTTTGCCTCTGATGCCGACCGCAGCAAAGCCATTGGCGCTTTCCGCAACCGCATCAACGAACTGACCTTTACCGAATCTGGCGAAAACGGCAAATTCATCCTGACCGGACAAATCAGCCCTAACGAAATCATCCGGGTAGAACAAACCGCCCTCAAACAAAACATTCTTACCCTGCATAACCGCATCAATGAATTGGGCGTTGCCGAGCCGGTTATCCAGCAGCAGGGCAATGACCGTATCGTTGTTCAGTTGCCCGGCATTCAGGATGTCGCCAAAGCCAAGGAAATTCTTGGCCGAACCGCCACCCTGCAATTGCGCATGGTCGACGACTCCCCCGCAGCCATGTCTGCCCTGGCCAGTGGCACGGTGCCATTCGGGCTGGAGTCTTTCAAGGACAGCGATGGACGTCCCATTCTGGTGCGCCGCCAGGTCCTGCTGACCGGTGAAAACCTGGAAAACGCACAAGCCGGCCGTAACCAGCAAACCCAGGAACCCACCGTCAACCTGACCCTGGACAATAAGGGTGCCCGCATTTTCCGCGACACCACCCGCGACAATATTGGCAAACGACTGGCTATTATCCTGTTTGAAAACAACCGTGGCCAAGTGGTGACCGCACCGGTGATTCGCAGTGAAATCCCCAACGGACAGGTTGAAATTTCAGGCAGCATGACCGCCCAGCAGGCAGCCGACGTATCCCTGTTGCTGCGTGCCGGTTCACTGGCCGCGCCCATGAGCATTATCGAGGAACGCACGATTGGCCCAAGCCTGGGTGCGGAAAACATCAAAAAAGGGTTTGACTCCACCCTGTACGGCTTCATTATGATTGCCGTGTTCATGATTATTTACTACCACCTGTTTGGCGTTTTCTCCTCCCTGGGTCTGATATTCAACGTCTTGCTGCTGCTGGCCCTGCTTTCCATGCTGCAGGCAACCCTTACCCTGCCGGGTATTGCGGCACTGGCCCTGACCCTGGGTATGGCGATTGACGCGAACGTGCTGATCAACGAACGGATCCGCGAGGAACTGCGTGGCGGTGCCTCACCGCAACAGGCCATCAATATCGGCTTTGACAAGGCATGGGGAACCATTCTTGACTCGAACCTGACCTCCCTGATTGTTGGCCTGACATTACTGGCTTTTGGCAGCGGTCCCATCCGTGGTTTTGCCGTGGTACATACCCTTGGCATCCTGACCTCCATGTTCTCTTCCGTGGTGGGTGTCCGTGCCCTGGTCAACCTTTGGTATGGCGGTCGTAAAAAGCTCAAGACACTGGCCATCGGTACTGTCTGGAAACCGGATGCAAAGAAATAAACCGCTTTCATCCACAAGCAAGGCTTAATACGAAAACAATGTACCTGAACCCTGGCGGTTCGGGTATCAGGAATTAAAATGGAATTATTCAGAATCCGTAAAACCATACCGTTCATGAAGTATGCGCCGATCCTTAACGCGATCAGTGCCATTACGTTCATACTGGCGGTATTTTTCATCGTTACCCGCGGTTTTCACCTATCTATTGAATTTACCGGTGGTACGGTGATGGAAGTCAATTACCAACAGCCAGCCGAACTGGACTCCATCCGCAATTCGGTAACTTCTTTGGGCTATACCGACTACCAGGTACAAAATTTTGGCACCTCGCAAGACGTCATGATTCGCCTTCCCATCCAGGAGGGCGTCTCGTCGGCCGAGCAAAGTGAAAAAGTCATGCAGGTTCTGCAACAGGCAGACCCCAATGCCGAACTGCGCCGGGTTGAGTTTGTTGGCCCACAGGTGGGTAGCGAACTGTTCAGCAACGGCCTGAAGGCATTTTTCTTTGTGATCCTGGGCATTATTGTGTACCTGGGTTTCCGCTTTGAATGGAAGTTCGCCATTGCCGGCATGATTGCCAACCTGCACGATGTGGTCATTATCCTGGGCTTTTTTGCCTTTTTCCAATGGGAGTTCTCTTTACCCGTACTGGCCGGTGTGCTGGCAGTACTTGGCTACTCGGTCAACGAATCGGTGGTTATCATGGACCGGATCCGTGAAAACTTCCGTAAACAGCGCAAAACCACGGTTCGTGAAGTCATTGACAGCTCCATTACCCAAACCATCTCCCGAACCATTATTACTCACGGTTCTACCCAGATGATGGTGTTGTCCATGTTCTTTTTTGGTGGCCCAACCCTGCATTATTTTTCGCTGGCCTTAACCATCGGGATCTGGTTTGGCATTTATTCCTCGGTTTTCGTGGCCGCTTCCCTTGCCATGTGGCTGGGTGTCAAGCGTGAAGACATGATCAAAGCGCCCAAAAAAGAAGACCCTGCCACCGAAATCATCGAAGGTTAATTCGCACGTTAAATTAAACGGGTTTAAAAAACATGACCGTTAAACTGCCCCCAACAGCCGGACACCACCGGTTTTTTGGGGGCAGTTTAATTTGGACTCATTTTTCAATGTAAAAACAAACAGATAGAAAAAAGAGCGACAATAAGAGTACAA